>SKNI01000691.1 GCA_007120615.1 Myxococcales bacterium
AAGAGCGTTGGGTGCGATTGGCGACGATATTGAGGGCCTGGACCGCGGCGCCGTAGGATTGATGGCGAGTATAGATCTTGGCCATCGCAACGAGGGCGTCGTCGGTGGCAGCGCACTCGCTGCAGCGCTTGTGGGCGGCGCGGAAAGCGTCGAGGGCGGCGTTGGCCTGGCCCGGGCGGTCAGCGAGTAGCAAGCCGTGTTCCAGATGGAGTCGGGCGCCCATGCGGTCGTCTTGGACGGTGGTGGCCATGGAGTTCAAGTGGGTAGCCAACTCGTCGGTTCGCGAGGCCCGGCGCTCGGTGCGGATAAGATAGTCCAGGGCGAATTCCGAGCCCGCCCAGGGGGGGGTGTCCACAATGGCGGTCGTCAGGAGGCGACGAGCCTCTTGCTCGTCTTCCTCGTGCTCGGCGGCGATGCGGGCCAATTCGTAGATCGCGCGGCTGGCAATATTGTCATCGTTTTTGTCGTCCCAGATCTTCTGAAATCCCTGACGGGCCGCGTCGATATCACCGCGGCGAAGAGTGAGGCTGGTTCTCTGAAAGCGAGCTTCGCGGGCTTTCTCTTGATTCGGCGCCCGGTTGATCAGGTCGTCGAGCGCGGCTTCGGCTTCGTCCGGTGGAAGTCGCATGACCTCCAGGTAGTCCTGGGTCCATTGCGAGGAAGATGGGCGATCAGGAGTGGCCGTCTTGCAGGCGGTGAGTCCGGCGGCGAACACCAGAGTCAGTGAGAGTACCAGTAAGACAGAAATCAGCCGGGAGGAGCATGTGAAGGGTTTTTGCACGATAGCGTTGACTTGGAGAACAGGAGTTTTGAAGTCGTTTAGGCGGCCAGCTTATACCTAAGTAGTACAACGGCCAAGTCTATGTCGAGACGCCACAAGAAATTCCCACTCCCCGTTGCTTCGAAAATGACAGTTTGCTTCGAAAATGATAGTGGCCAGGCAGCTCTTCCTTGACGACGGGCGATGATTGGTCTAATGGTTTCGCCCCTCTGGTCTGCGGCTGTCGCGATCTGGAGGTACGAATGCTTCGCCCCCGAATTCTTTGTGAATCTCGTTCCGCTGCCCAAAGAGGTATGAGCGATGTGGGGTTTTCCTACAAAGGAGGCTGTTATGAAGGGAATCATCGGCAAAAAAGTTGGAATGACACAGGTCTTTGACGAGGCTGGTAACCGGGTTCCGGTTACGGTCATCAAGGTCGACAAGAATGTGGTCGTTCAAAAGAAGAGCGCCCATGGCAAAGACGGATACTCGGCTCTGAAGCTGGGTTTCGGAGAAGTTAAGAAGTTGGAAAAAGAGGGGAAAGAGCCCAGGTGGCGGCTCTCCAAGCCCCGGGCCGGCGTCTTTTTGAAAGCTGGCGTGGAGACTCCTCGACGACATATTCGAGAATTTCGAATTCCCGAATCGGCTCTGGACGAATTTGAAGTGGGCCAGGAGATTGGACCGGATTTCTTCGAACTCGGCGATTGGGTTGATGTCACGGGAACGTCCAAAGGTAGTGGTTTCACCGGTGTCATGAAGCGCCATAACTTCGCCGGTGCGAAAGCCACTCACGGTGTTCATGAGTTCTTTCGCCATGGCGGTTCCATCGGAATGTCCGCCACTCCCGCTCGTGTATTTCCTGGCAAGAAGATGCCCGGTCAGCACGGTAACGTGCGAGTGACCGTTCAAAATCTTCAGGTCGTGGGAATCATGGAAGAGGACGACGCAATTTTGATCAAAGGTGGGGTCCCCGGATCTCGCGGCGGTGTGGTCACGATCAAGAGTGCCATCAAGAAGACCACGATCTAATTCAGATCTCGATCTGACCGGATAAAACGGTAAAGCATAAGAGAGAGCCCCCGGCCATCTGGCCGGGGGCTTTTTTATTGATGTAGAGAGTTCGCAGGTGCGGCCCGGTTTGACAAGGAGGGGCGGGGGTAAGTAGGCTGTTTCTTTTGCGGTTTCCACTGTAGGTGCCTGTTCACCGACAGGCTGCCCGAGAAACACCTGGTACGCGCCTGAAATGTCATCAAAAAAGCTGCGAAAATACCTGGCCTATTACCGTAAGACGTTGCGCGATGACCCCGAGAATATCGAGGCTCGGCTTCGTCTGGCGGCATTATTTCGGGAGATGGGGCGAATCAGTCATGCGATCGAAGAATATGGAATGGCTGCGAAATTGCTCGCCAGTGAGGGGCTTCCCCTGGAGGCGATCGCGGCCTGCAAAGCGATCTTTGAGTTAGACCCTTCCCATCAAGAGACCCAATTCTTTCTGGCCAAGCTCTATGCGCGGGTGCCAGAGGCTACGGGGGATTCGGTTCGGATTGCCCGCCCGCTGGTGGAGAAGTCAGGGCCGGCGACCGGGGAGGTCGATACCCACGGTTGGGAGAGGGAAAATAGCCGGCCGAGAGTTCAGGGGCTCTCCGAGAGGCAGGCCCAGCGTGTAATGAACAAAGAAGAGCCGGCGATCACCCTGAACAGTCCGAAGTTCAATCGCCGGGAAGTACCGCCAGCCAGTGAGGAGCCTCCGGAGTCGATCGAAGCGGACGTGGCTGACGCCATCACCTCGCCGTTGAGTGCGGAGGAGATTCCCGTATTTGATGGCGGTATGCCACAGCGCGAAGAGATTACCCGTACAGCGAGGCCTTCGGCGCTGGCGATGGAGGAAGCGGCGCTGGCGATGGAGGAGGAAGCCGCTGAGGCTGCAGATCAGATGGAGAAGACGGCGACGCCGTCGATCGAGGACAGTGCCTCGCTTCGAGAGACTGTCGGCCATGAGGATCGGCAGACCTTTGAGTTGGGAGTATTCGACCTCGATAGTCTGGGGCTCGATGAAAACAGCGCCGAGCGTTGGGATGATCTCTCTATTCTCGACGAACTCGATGAGCCGGACACCACCGAGATAGCGGCCGATGACGGAGGAGGGACCCCCCTTAGAATGCAGCGTCAATTTCGGATCTCGACGCTCCCGCAGATCCCGCTATTTAGTCAGCTTCCGAGAAAGGTATTTCTCGATGTTCTCAACGCGATGGAGTTGAAGGCGTTGATGGCGGGAACCGAGGTATTGTGTCCCGACGACCCGGCGACCTGTCTGTACGTGGTGGTTCACGGATGGGTGAAGGTGGAAAAAGATCTCATCGATGGACGAACCGTGGAGCTGGCGCGGATGGGAGAAGGAGAGGTTTTCGGCGAATTTCGTCTTCTCACAGGCAAGGGTGGAATGGCCAGAGTGGTGGCGGAGACCGATGTCGAATTGCTCGCCATTCAGGACGAAGTGGTCTATGAAATCGGACGAGAGCATCCCGGGATATGGGATGTATTATGGGGATTTTATTACGAGCGAATCCTCAACCACTCCATGGCAGCCAGTGAGCTCTTCGGGGGTCTCAATATCGAGGAGCGCAAATTGGTGGCCCAACATTTCGAGCTGGGCGAATTGCCGGCGGGAGACCTGCTCTTCGGGCGTGGAGAAGAAGTAGACCTGATAATCCTGATAGCCAGCGGATCGGTGCAGGTGGAGATTCCGGGACGGGAAGAAGCTCATATCGTGGAAGTTCTGGAAGAGGGGTCGTTTCTGGGAGTCAGTCCCTGTGCGCTGGAAGTGCCGGCGACGGCGACGGCGAAGGCCCGAACGGATCTGGTCTATCTGTCGATGCCGGGCTCGATCTTTAGAGAAGTAATGTATGGACTTCCCGAGGTCGCCGAAGCGGTTCGAAGAGTTGTGCGACGCCGTCAGGCGCGCACCGGAGGCCATATTGACGATTCGTCATTGTTGAAATTATTTTAGATTCCAGGCAGCTCAGATTGCCTCGCACCAGGAAGCATCGTCGCAGGCCACCGAGAAGATACAGGTGTCGTCTCCGAGTTCGCAGTCCGCGACCGGTTCAAAACCAGCAGGGCAGAGGTCGAAGGTAGAGGAGCAGTCGAATTCGCCATCGGACTGACAGAAGATCTCGTCGTCGCAGATCTCGACGGTGAGGCAGATCGGGGAGTCATCCTCAATTTCATCTCCGGTGCAAGACGGGTAATCAGCGCTAAGAGAGAATGTATCGGGGCAGGAGAAGGTGTCGTCGCAGACGTCGTCTTGGGATTCGATGCAGGTGATCTCCTGGTCACACTCTTCGACATCATAGCAGGTAGCATCGGAGGGACAGTCTCCATCGGTGAGTTCGTCGTCGCCGGGCTCACAGGTGGGAACGGCGGTGCAGGAATCCAGGGTCTCTTCGCAGATGATGGTTTCATCGCACTCGGTGACGTCGGTGCAGACTCCGTCAGCGGAGCATTCATCGACCTCCTCGGATCCGTCGGGACAATCTGGCGTTGCCGTACAGTCGTCGGTCTCTTCGCAGGTGATCGTCATGTCGCACTCGGTGACGTCGGTGCAGACGCCATCGGTGGAGCATTCATCAACCTCCACGGTGCCGTCGGGGCAGGAAGGTACTGCCGCACAGGTGTCAGTGGAATGGCAATAGATGACCCCGTCGCAGGTGTGGTGGGTGATGCAATCTTCTAGATCATCACAGGATTCGACCTCCTGACGGGCATCGGGGCAATGTTCGGAAAGATCGCAGTCCAGGTCATTTTCCCGGCAGAGAATGGTCTGACCGCAGATGGAACTCTCGTAGCAAGAGGCGCCGGAAGGGCATTCGTCGACCTCCTCTTCGTTAGTGCCACAGGTAGGATAGGCCATACATTCGTCGATACCGTTATCGGCCCCATCTTCACCGCAGGCGACTAAGAAGGTCAGAGTGATAAGGGTCAATAAAAAAGCGGTAAAACGCGGATTGTTTGCAAACATCTGAGGCTCCTGAACGACCGAAAATGCAGTAAAGTCTGGGAAAGCATAGCGGTAAATCAAAGAGAGATCCAAAATTGTTGGGGGGTCAGCCGATGCCGACGTTGAGGTCGTCTTCGTTGGCGACGGAGAGGTCTCCTTTATCGCCGGCAAAAAACATGACGGCGCCGTGGGTTTCAAAGCGGATATTGTCGAAGGATGCCGAGCGAAGCTCCTGGAGGAGAAACTCCGGGCTTCGGAGCATGGGGTAGATTCCGTAGCGCTCGTATCTCTCGAGGACGGCGTCGGCCATATCCGTCTGAGCCCGGACAAGGGAGCTTCCGGAGATGAACCCCGCTTCTTCGAGACAACGGTGGTATTCGGAGAGCACGGCGATGCGGTCCGTAAATCCGTGGAGTCCGTTGAGACTC
>SKNI01000039.1 GCA_007120615.1 Myxococcales bacterium
AATGCTTTCGAAGGTCCGCCATGGCGGAGCTGCCGAGATCTTCATCGCCAGTGATGAGGTCGTCGTCTTCGATGAGCTGTCGAAGCTCCTGAATGGTCTCACCGTGAAGGGTGTCTTTGCCGAGCATCATCTTAAAGCCGTTATATTCGCCTGGATTATGGCTTCCGGTGATCATGATGGCGCCGTGGAATTCGCTGGTGAAATTGGCGAAGTAGACGAGCGGCGTGGGGACGACACCCAGACTTACGACGAAGGCTCCGGCGCGGCAGAGGCCATCTTTGAGAGCTTCATAGATGCGGTCGCTGGAGCGGCGGGCATCTCGACCGATTCCGATTCGAGGCTGCTCATGGCCCTGACGAATGGCCATGGTGGCGAAGGCCTGTCCGATCTTCTCGACCACGGGAGTGGTCAGATCGGTGTCGGCGATGCCGCGGATGTCGTAGGCGCGAAAGATATCAGTATTCATCGAGGGGGCTCCGGGCGTGAGAGTTCGAATGGAGTGGGCGGGCGTGAAGTTAGACGCCGCAGCGCGTGGGGCAAACAGTCAATGACAGGGGTGTATCACTGGCGCATCAAACTGTCGAGGTCTCGGGGTGAGGCGCGGAGGCGCTGAGACGCGGAGACGCTGAGTGTTGGAGACGCGGAAGGGCGAAGCGCGGAAGGCTGAGCGCGGAGGCGCGGTAGAGCGCGCTGAACTCCGCGGTGGGCACGAAGGTACTTCTGGCCTCTGATCTGGTGTGGACCATTTGGTTCTTGGGAGGGCTTTTGGTCCATGGCCGACTTTGATATTCTCGGTGTGTATCGCTATAGTCCCGAATACGCAGGCGGCAGGTGTGTTCGTAAACTGGATTCTCTATTCGGAGGATCCCGACCTGTTTTGATGCAATCATATATAGTGATTGGATTTTATATTTGAGCAAAGAATTTTTCATAACAGGGCATCGATCCATGAATAAACTATGGAAAAAGTGGACGTTCGCCGGGCTTATTTTGGTCCTGATGGCCTGTGGGTCCTATGACTATGAGGTCGTGGAAGACAGGGAATTTAGCTATCTCTGTGTACGAGATTCAGATGAATCCACGAATCAAATGGAAGTGGTCGTCGGGACTTGCTTCAATTACAACCAGGAGAGCTACGGCTCGTGTAGCGTCGAGATGTCAGGAAATTCCATCACGGTGTCGAGTCGCTTCGAATTGATTACGGAGAGGAATTACGGCGATGTGATCACGAGCTGCAAACAGGGGATGGCGACCTGTGAAGTGGGGGCGTTGGAAGAAGGAGAGTACCAGATCAATCACGGAGAAGCCTCTCGGAGCTTCGTGATTCCCGATGAGAACGCTCTCGATTGTTATATGCTGAAGAATTGGGAGCCAAACGGTCGGGCGTGATCCTGAGCGGGATCATCGGTTACGGGCGATGCTGAGACGCGTCACCGCGGTCGTATCTCGAGGTGAAGTTTGCGCCAGGGCTCGGGCAGGGAGACGAGCTCCTCAGAGAATTGAATGCCCAGCCAGAATCGCGCCTCGCTATTTTGGGAGAGGTTCTTAAAGACCTGCGCGTCGATGGGGATAGAGAATTGCATCGTGCGCGGGGAGGTTCGCTCTAAAGCCTTCGCCGTCGGAGGCTTTCTGGCCAGGCGAACGAACTCCACGCCGTTTCCTTTTTTGCCACCGGGACGCGTGGCCTCCAGGGTGATCTGGTCGATATAGTTGAGAAGCGAGGTATTGCACAGGGAGTCGCCTCGTTCTTCCAGAGCGGCGACGATCTGAAATTTTCGGGAATGACCGTGGGTATTGGCACCGGCCACCAGGCGTCTTCTGGGGATGTGGGGGAGCGCGTCGGCCAGGGAGGTGGGAAGGGAGCGGGTGTCGGCGTAGGCCATCCAGCCGGGGTCGCCGTCTTCTCCGGTGGCTCGGACGCAGACCGCCCGAGCGTCGTCGAGCATTGTATAGCCGATCAGCGGCTCTCCACGGTGGAGGCCGTCTTTGATATAGGCGACCAGAAATTGGCTCAGGGCATCCTGGGAGGAATCCTGGAGGTAGATCTGGCGATCGGCGGCGACGACACGGCGGATATGAGTGCCGTCGGAGGCGATGATCTCCGGAGTGGAGAGGCTTCCCTCTGCAGGTCTCCGTTCCAGTCGAACGAAGGGAAGAGATACGGATATGTTGGAGTTCTTTGGCTTGGTCACGCGGCTTTCCCGGCGATGATTTTTATGTTCCCACAACAAATAATGTGACAGGTTTCTCTACGATAGCGTTGATGGAGAGGATTGGCCAGAAATAGTCAAACTTTGACGTACCGGCGATCGTGGTTCACTATGGCGACTGCAAGCAAGGTTTTATCTCTTTAGGAGAAGCGATGCGAAGACTGAGTATTCTGTTTTTGGTCACCGCCGTAGGCTGTGTGGGGGCATGTGATTCATCGCGGGTGACCAAGGATGATCCCGATGTTCCCGGAATGTCGGCGGAGGAGGCGGCCGGCGAGTATCTGACGCGGATCCTCGATCTTCGAGAGCGGCGGGCGGAGGGTGGGTTGACGTTGGTCTCCGGAGAGCCCGGTACATCGGCTGGACAGGAACTTCCCGAAGCGGTGAGCGAAGAGTGGACGATTCTTGGGCCGGCGCTCTTTGGTGCCACGCCCGAGTTGTCTACCGAGCACGCGCAGTGGACTTCCAAGGGACGCTTTAATGCGGCAAACGGCCAGGTGACCTACGCCGGTCATCCTCAACGAGATGATGAAGCAGCGTTCTCTTTTGCGATGGCGGCAAACGAGGGGATCGAGTTTTTCGCATTTGAAGCGTTGGAGCCGGCGGGCAGTGTGGACCAGTGGATCAGCCGCGAGATCATCAGGCAGGCGGGTCCCGTATTTGTGGCGTCTCTCTTGTCTGCCGAGCGTGGGCAACTCAACGTCAGCCCCGAAGACCTGGCGGAGCGCCCGGAGTTATCCGCCAATATTGCGGTGATCGGCGAACGCCTGAAGGTCTCGCCGCCCGAAGAAGAGAGAGCCGGCGCCGAGCATTTTGATGAGGCCCTTCGCCAATTGGTCTTGCGCGAGGCCCTCTCTCTGGGCTCGGCGCTCTACCGGGCCGGTGGTTGGTCGGGCCTGGAGTGGGGCCGAATCGAGCCTCCGAAGAGCTCCAATTACGCAGTGCGCCCGGACCGATGGCTCGGTGGCGATGGCGAGGGCCAGTGGGAGTGGCCGGAGCGGTTTGACAATCATAAAGAGGAGCAAGAGTGGAACGCGATACAGACCGGCGTCGTCGGCCCGGCGCTGTTGTCGTTGTGGCTGGAGGCAGTGGTAGATCCCCGGGCAGCTCGGACCATTTATAGCGGCTGGCTCACCGATTCGTACCGGGTTTATGAGCACGGAGAGGAAGACGAAAGCGTTCGGGGATTCAACTGGGTATCCGCCTGGCAGTCTCCTCATGAAGCCCAGGAGATCGCAGCCGCAGCGGAGTCTGCGCTGGGTCATTATCACGGTGTGGAACATCGAGAACGACGGTTTCGCGTCGCCGTGCAGGGCGTCAACGTGGCGGTGGTCAGCTATACCCGGGACCACGATCCGGAGCTCTTGAACCAGGAAGTACAGCTTTTGACGGAGGCTCGATTCGGCATCGTTCCCGAAGAAGGCGCCCCGTTGAGTTTTGCGCCGACGCTCTACGAGCGGTACGTGACGGCGGCCGAAGAATCGGTGCTCGACGAAGAGGAGTGGGTCGACCCGGTGGCGGGCTGGTCGGTAAATGTTGAGCCCCTGGCCGGTTGGACGGTGCAGAAGTCCGACGAGGCTCATGTCCGCTGGTTCGCGATGCATTCCGACGGGACCATGATTCAGTGGACCACGGAATTGCTCAATCCCCTGGAGCCCGAATTTGGGACCGAAGAATATCTCCAGAAGCTCGAAGAGGTATTCTCGGAGTCGGTTTCGGCACAGGAGCCGCCTTATATCGAGGTGGTCAATCAGCCCACCGACTCCACCGTGGAGATGGAGGTAATGGGACTTATCGACGGGCGACCGCTGGCTCTGAAATTATGGCAGTGGCACCGGGGCGACGTGCTGGTCTCGTTTAGCGTGCAGGGGCCGGAAGAGACCTTCGGGGAGCGGCTCTCGGAGGTGGGTTCGGTGCTGGAAAGTCTGACCCGGGTTGGCGAGGAGTTTCAGGGCCGCAAGGCTTCGGAAGGAGACGATGGGATCGTCGAGTTTCGCATTGAGGATGAATGACAGACCCATGAGTGACAGACCCCGGGAACCGACCACTTTCCAGCATGCCCGAAGCCTGCCTCTCCATCGCCGCAGTTCAGGCGAAGGGGAGGTGGCCGAGCGTAGCGAGGTCGGAGGGGTCGCAGCGAACCAGCAAAACCCTCGTTGCACGTAGTCGCGACCTGGCCACCACTATGCTAGAGTTTCGAACGGTTTTAATATCTCGTCCGAGACTCAATCCATCGAACTCGCCCCCGAACTCGCCCCCAGGGTATCCAAGAATGAAAGCGGTTATACAGTTCGGCGTTGCGGGGCTATTTCTGCTTGGGTTGCCATGGGCTTTGCCCCACGGATGTGCCCAGACTCAGCAAGCAAGCGAGGCAATCGATATCCTCGGTCAATGCGACGCTGTGGCAGAACTTGTCGGTGAAGACCTCAGGCCGACGCTCGGATACGCGCTCGGAAGCTACGAACAGAATGCCGGCGAGACCCGAGTCGCGGCCACCCTTACGGTCCGTGGTGATAAAGCGCGCGGCAAAGTATCCTATCGGTATCACTCACGACACGGTCTCGAAGCGCGCCTGGAGTCCCAGGGAGAAGAGATCACACTCGCCGCATGCGTCGAAGGTGAGGACGCCGAGGAGCACCGACTCGACGGCATCTCAGACCGGTCCAGAGTTGACCTTGAGAAAGTACAATCGAGCGCATTAGAACTGGCGCGCGAACGATGGCCAGACGCCGGGATTGCCCGCATCCTCGCAGAGAATGTCTACCCCGATGGTCATGCTGATCTGACGCTCGGAGAGGGCCATCTGACCATCAATCTGGGAGCCGCGGCCGAACAGGACCCCGCGTTGCCGAAGGGCGTTGCTGGCGGCCAGAGCCCCGAATGCCTGCTCGTCGTTGTCGGTCGCGACCAGACAGTGGTGACCGAAACGAAGGGAACTCTCTGCCAGGACTATGAGAAGGGCAACGTG
>SKNI01000112.1 GCA_007120615.1 Myxococcales bacterium
CTCGGTGGCCACACTTCCCAGAATGACCTCATCGAGGCTGGAGTGGCCGTGGTTGGCCAGGGCGATGAGGTCTGCGTCCACTTCCGCGGCGATTTCGGCGATTCGAATGCCCGGGCGGCCCTCTTCGAGTCGGGACTCCACCTTCCAGTTCTGCTCCCGAAGATGGGAGGCCATCTCATCAAGCAACTCTTTATAATGAGGGAGATGAGTGGGCGAAATGGTGCTTGGATAGCCGACCCGCCGAACGAATAAAAGGGTGATCCGTCGGGCGCCGAAGCGGTAAAAGAAATCCAACCGATCCACCAGCTTATCAAGGGGCGGAGAGAAGTCAGTGGCCAGCAGAATGTGGTCAAACATGGTGGACCTCATGGCGTGAGGACGATGGAAGAGTAATGATTACCCGTTCATTTAGTATCGCAGCAAAGCCCGTTACAGGCAAACCACCCGCCTGATGAATGAAGACCAATAATCGATCAGGTCAGGGGTTCGCTGAAGAGGACGCCACCGTATTCCCGCAGATTTGGTCATCTGGTTGAGGGACGTAACTTTTATCTGAGGCGGAAATCTTGCGACAGAATGGAGAAGAGCGATGAGAAACCTCATAAAGAGTCTTGTCACGATGGCCGTGATATCTTCACTTGCGTTGGTCGCGGCCTGCGAGAGGCCGGAAGTCGTCGACGACCCGGTGGTCACCGAGCAGCCCACGGAAGGAGTCGATATCGCAGATGAGGTCGGGGATATTGGAGAAGTTCATTTCCAGACGTCCTGTGAGGAGTCTGCTCAGGAGAGCTTCGAGGTGGGACTCGGGCTCCTCCACCATATGTGGTACGAGCGGGCGCGCGATGCCTTTGAGCAGGTGGTAGAGATCGATTCGGACTGCGCGATGGGATATTGGGGCATTGCCATGACCCACTATACGCCGCTGTGGTACCCGCCGACAGAAGAGGACGTGCAGGCGGGAACACAGGCTGTGGAGCGGGCTCAACAGTTGGATGCAACGGAGCGAGAAGAGGCATTTATCGATGCCATCGCCGCTTTTTTTGAAGACTACGACTCGGGCGAGCACGGAGAGCACGCCGAGGCGTTTCGAGACGGCTTTCAAGAGGCCCATGAGCGCGATCCCCAGGACCTGGAAGCGGTCTCGTTTTATGCGCTGGGAATTCTGGCGACGGCTCCCAGTGTCACGGAAGACTACGCGGAACAACGCCAGGCGGGAGCATTGATGGAAGGGGTCCTGGAGCAGGAGCCGCGCCATCCGGCGGGACATCACTACTTAATTCACGCCTACGACTTTCCACCCCTGGCGGAGATGGCTGAGGAGGTGGCGCGAAGCTATTCCGATATCGCGCCGGCCGTTCCGCACGCCCTTCATATGCCCGCTCATATCTTTGTCCGTCTCGGCGAGTGGGACGACGTCATCGAGTGGGACACCCGAGCTGCGGAGGTGGCCGAGGAGCATCAGGTAAACGGGCAGACTTCGATGCATTTTTATCATTCTCTGGACTATGTGGTGCACGCCTATCTTCAAAAGGGAAACGACGCCCGGGCTGAAGAGACCGCCCAGTGGTTTGAGAGCGCCGAGAATCCCCAATTGATTCTGGGGGCGGTCTATCCGGCGGTCGCCATTCCCGCTCGCATCGCAGTCGAACAACGAGACTGGGAGGCGGCAGCCCAATTGGAGCCTCTGCATGCCGATGAGATCGAGCTGGAAGAGTGGCCGGTGGCCGAACTCGTGAACCACACCGTTCGCGCGATGGGCGCGGTGTTCACTGACGATTTGGAGCAGGCCGAGGAGGCGTTTCAACGGATCGAGGAGATAAACCAGGTGATCGCCGAAGAAGACGACCCCCACTGGGCACCGCACGCCCAGGCCTACGTGGATCTGGTGGAAGCTCATATCGCGTATGCGAACGGGGATATCGACGAGGCAATCGAAAAGATGGAGGAGGTCACCGAATTTCAGGACTCCTTTGACAAGCACCCGACCATGCCGGGCCGAATTCTTGAGGCCGGCGAGTATCTGGCAATGATGCAATACGAGCAGGAGCAATATACGCAGGCGCTTCAGACCTATGAGAATGCCCTCCAGATGACGCCCAATCGCTACCACCTGTTCTACGGAGCTGCGATATCAGCTCGGGAGGCCGGTCAGCGAGAGGTGGCCGCGCGCTACTTCGCCGAATTGCTTCAACTCGTCGATGCCGAGGAAGTGGACCGACCGGAGGTTCAGGAAGCACAGGAGTTTATGGAGGGGGTGCAGGTTCGTTTCTGAGAGAAGGCGCGAAGAGGAGATGGGTGGGAATGAGTGGGCAAAATTAGTTGTCTACCTTGCCAATGGTGGCCCGTTTTGCTTAATTGGCCGCATGTGAAGTCTGGTTACCCCACCACCAAAAGAGCCCGCTCATGAGCGCGACGACCGCACCATCTCCTTTCGATAAAGCTGACCGGGTCTACAAGCCGAAGTATCCGGTTCGATTCGTGACGGCGGCCAGTCTCTTTGACGGCCACGACGCCGCGATCAACGTGATGCGCAGGATTCTTCAGTCCAGCGGGGCCGAGGTCATTCACCTTGGCCATAATCGCGCCGTGGCCGAGATCGTGGACGCCGCCATTGAAGAGGACGCCCAGGGGATTGCAATCTCCAGCTATCAGGGCGGTCATATCGAGTATTTCAAATATATGGTGGACCTGCTCAACGAGCGGGGTGCCGGCCATATTCAGGTGTTTGGAGGCGGCGGTGGCGTGATCGTTCTTCACGAGATCGAGGAGCTCGAAGCCTACGGAGTGGGCAAGATTTTTAGCCCCGAAGACGGTCGAGAGATGGGCCTTCAGGGAATGATAAACTTCATGCTGGAGCGCACCGATTACGACCCGGTGGAGCGTTATGGCAAGGCGTCAGCCGAGAGCGTTGTGGACGGCGACGCCGGGTCCATTGCTCGGGCGATCACGATGGCCGAACTCGGCCGATTTGCCGAGGTGGAACTCGAGCTTGCGAAGGAGAGAGCGCCGGTTCTTGGCATTACGGGTACGGGAGGGGCCGGAAAGAGCAGCCTCACCGATGAATTGATTCGAAGATTTTTATTGGATTTTGAGGACCGCAGGGTTGCCCTTTTATGCGTGGACCCGTCTAGAAAGAAGAGCGGCGGAGCCCTTCTGGGCGACCGGATTCGGATGAACGCCATCGATGATGAGCGCGTATTTATGCGGTCGCTGGCGACCCGGGATACCAAAGGGGAAGTGGCCGCGGCCCTCGACGAGGCGGTGGAGATTGTTCAGGCCGCCGGATTCGATCTGATCATCGTGGAGACCAGCGGAATCGGGCAGGGCGACGCCGATATCGTCGATCACACCGACCTGTCTCTTTATGTGATGACCAGTGAGTTCGGAGCCCATAGCCAACTCGAAAAGATTGGAATGCTCGACTTCGCCGACTATATAGCGATCAATAAATTCGAGAAGTTCGGAAGTGAAGATGCTCTTCGGGCGGTGCGAAAACAGCTTCGACGAAATCATCAGATCAGCTACGACATCCCCGATGAGGAGTTGCCGGTCTTTGGGACCATCGCAAGCCAGTTCAACGACACCGGAGTGACCGCGCTCTATCACTCTCTGATGACCAAGGTCGATGGTGAGTCTCCAGACTCCAGGTGGGAGACCAGCGGTCCGGTTACCGAAAAAGCTCATACCATCATTCCCGGCCCCAGGGCTCGATATCTGGCCGAAATTGCGGAGAATTGCCGGTCCTATCGCCGGTGGGTCGAAGAGCAGGCCGATCTGGCCTCGCAGCTCTATCAATTGGACGGCGCCATTGGGCTCCTCGACGGTGAACAAGAGGGCCTGGAGCAGAAAAAGGTTGAGATCGAAGAGACTCTCGATAAAGAGCCGAAGAAACTTTTGGAGGGATGGAGCGAGCTTCAGGAGGCCTATAGCGGTGATTCATTTGATGTGAGCATTCGGGGAAAGGTTCGGCAATTTGAGCTGACGACAACGTCGCTTTCGGGCTCCAAAATTTCACGGGTCTCGCTTCCCAAATTCAGAGACTGGGGCGATATCGTGCGCTGGCAGCTTTTGGAAAACGTCCCGGGCTGTTTTCCCTATACGGCCGGGGTGTTTCGATTTAAGCGTCGCGACGAGGAGCCCAAGCGAATGTTCGCCGGCGAAGGAACGCCGGAGCGAACCAATAAGCGCTTTCATTATCTCTGCGAAGGAGAGCCGGCCAATCGCCTGAGCACAGCCTTTGACTCGGTGACGCTCTACGGTGAGGACCCGGCGCCCAGGCCTGATATCTACGGAAAGGTTGGAAATTCGGGTGTCAGCGTCTGCTCGCTCGAAGATATGAAGCGCTTGTATGACGGCTTTGATTTATGCGCCAAAAATACGAGCGTCTCCATGACCATTAACGGTCCGGCGCCGATCATTTTGGCGATGTTTCTAAATACCGCCATCGACCAGCAGGTCGATAAATTCCACAAAGAAGAGGGCCGGGTTCCCAACCCCGAAGAGTTGCAGCAGATTCACGACCACGCACTTCAGGTGGTCAGAGGGACGGTGCAGGCCGATATTCTCAAAGAGGATCAGGCCCAGAATACATGCATCTTTTCTACGGAATTCGCCCTGAAGATGATGGGCGATATTCAGGAATATTTCGTGGAGAAGAAGGTTCGTAATTATTACTCGGTGTCCATCAGCGGCTATCATATCGCCGAGGCCGGAGCGAATCCGATAAGTCAGCTGGCCTTTACCCTGGCCAATGGATTTACCTTCGTCGAATATTATCTGGCCCGGGGCATGGAGATCGATGATTTTGCGCCCAACCTCTCGTTCTTCTTCTCCAACGGCATGGACCCGGAATATACGGTGCTCGGGCGGGTGGCCCGCCGGATCTGGTCGGTGGCGATGCGGGAGTTATACGGAGCAGGGCCGCGGTCCCAGAAGTTGAAATACCATATCCAGACCTCCGGTCGGTCTCTGCACGCGCAAGAGATTCAATTCAACGATATTCGGACCACGCTGCAGGCCCTTCTGGCGCTCTCGGACAATTGCAATAGCCTCCACACCAACGCCTTTGACGAGGCCATCACCACGCCCACCGAGCAGAGCGTTCGGCGGGCGATGGCGATTCAGATGATCATCAACCGGGAGTTCGGCCTGGCCAAGAACGAGAATAATTACCA
>SKNI01000380.1 GCA_007120615.1 Myxococcales bacterium
CGGCTCCGATAAGTCCCAGGTGTTGGTGAGCTTGCTGGTTATGTGCGACACAACGATGGCTGCTGGCGGTTTCGCTATGCTCTCTCGTAAAGCAGCTTCCGTCGGGGCGACAATGAACTCCCTGATGGGTCGAAACCGTCGGTCGCTGTCCACAGGATTGAGTAATGGCCTCGCCATTTCGAATCGCCAGATATTGATCAAAAGTGGGCGGCTTATCCATCACTGCCGAGCTGAGAATCAAGTGGGGGCTGCTGATCTCGGGCAGAACTCCTTTGAGCCGGGCCACCTCGATGGGGTCGGTTCGATCCGAGATGTCGAGCACCACCAGATCGCGATTGGCTCCCTCTCCGGGCTCCTCCACAAAAGCGGTCTGACGATCGTAGATAAAGAAGTCGCGCCCTCCCTGACTGCCTACGCTTCCCTCGACGTCAAAGGCATATCGCTCGGCGATGCTCAGGGCCACAAGTCCCTCTTCTTTGCTGGTCAAAAAGAGGCGCTCGGCATCGCGGTCGACGAAGAAGCGCTCAAAGGTACCGACCACTTCCGCCGGCATCGCCGACTGATAGGGGCCCAGGTTGAGCACCTGCTCCGGGGTCAACTCCACCCGGTTTTCCCTGAAATCCACCGGGTGCTGACGAACCCAGCGGGCGGCCTCCGGACCAAATCGAAGGTCGGCCCCGTTGGAGTTCTCCCAGCTCTGATAGAGCGCTTCTAATTGCTCGACTTCATCGGGAAATTTTCCGAGCCATTCATCGATCAGGGGCTGGGTGCACTCAAAATACTCTTTATGGGCCTCCCGAACGGAATTGGCAGCGTCCGTAGGAACCTCGCACATAAAGCCGTTTTGCGCAGTCGGCTGGGGCTGGGGCATCGGCCGACGGGCGTCGGCCGTCGTCGAGATGGCGAGCAGGAAGAGGCCGGCTATTAGGGCCACTACGGCAGGGAGAAGGGTTCGTCTCTCAGAAGCTCTTGAAGTAGTCATCGCACATCCTCTCGTCAGGGTTGGTCAACTCGCTCAATTTCAGCGGCTGATCAGTACTAACGAGGGATGTACGAAAAGGATCTAAGAAAAGTCTAAAAAGATGACGTTAGTTCAGGGCAAAGGAATGAACTCTTCGGCATCGCCGGGCACGGAGTCGAAGCGGCCGGCCTTCCACTCTGCTTTGGCCTGCTCGATTCGCTCCGGGTTCGACGAGACGAAATTCCACCAGATATGGCGAGGGCCGTCCATGGTCTCTCCGCCGACCAGGGCGAATCGGGCTTCTTGTCGGCCCGTATTTTTGACGGAGATCCCGTCTCCCGGACGAAGCACCAGGAGTTGTCCGGGCTCAAAGGAGTCGGGACCGACCTCGATGGTGCCGGCTACGGTGTAGATAGCCCGCTCTTCATGAGCCGGATCTACGGGAAGGCTCGCGCCTGGCGGGAGGGTCACGTCGGCAAATAAAGTGTCGGAGTAGGTCTTGACCGGAGAGGTGCTGCCCCAGGCCGAACCGGCCACAAGCCGAGCGTGGGCGCCGCCGTCTTCGATGATCGGCAGCTCCGTCTCGTCGTGATGAAAGAACGCCGGGTCCGTTTCCTCGTGAGCCTTGGGAAGGGCCACCCAGGTCTGCAGTCCGAAGAGTTCGGCGCCCCGCGATTTATATTCTTCGGCCATCCGCTCGGAGTGAACGATGCCGTTTCCGGCGGTCATCCAGTTGACCGCTCCCGGCCGAATGATCTGCTCCGTCCCAAGACTGTCGCGGTGCAAGACCTCGCCGCCAAAAAGATAGGTCAGGGTGGCGAGGTTGATATGGGGATGAGGTCGAACATCGAGTCCTTCCCCGAGCACGAACTCCGCCGGTCCCATCTGATCGAAGAAAATGAAGGGGCCCACCATCTGGCGCTCCCTGGAGGGTAGGGCGCGGCGGACCTCAAAGCCTCCGAGGTCGCGGGCTCTGGGGATGATGACCGTCTCGATGGCGTCCACTGATTTGGCGTCGCCGGGAACCGGGTCCTCGCACTCTAGATAGCTCATTTTTTGTCCCGGTTAGATTCGCTGAGCAAGGATAAAGTCTCCTCTATATTACACAGTATGAACGGTCCATATTTCCCGGCCCGTCTTCAAGAGCTTTTTGTCGATGGTGACCTCGGCGCCCTCCCGGGCAGCTCGCTCATGGATCTGGTTTTCATCGGCCTTATCCCCGTCGCAAAACCCGATGGGATTGGGAGAGGTCGGAGATTTGATCATGACCTGGAAGTTACCGCGGTCCCACTGGGTCTGGGTCTGATTATTATGGGGTTGAATGGTCATGGTAGTCCTTTTAGCTTTCTTCTAAGACAGGCTCTCGGGTGGCTTCGTCAATCAACTTCACCACACCGGGCTTCTTATAGTCGTTGGCCACCTGAGCTGCACTTTTTCCTCGGTGATTCACGATGCCCGCGTCTGCTCCGGCGGCCAACAAGGTTTGCACAATCTGTTGGTGGTCAAAGCGAGCGGCGTCGTGAAGGGCGGTATCTCCGTTGAAGTCTTGCACGTTCAGGTCGAGTTTGCACTCCTCGACCAGATATCGAACGGCCTCTTCATGGCCCCAGAAGGCCGCTTTATGAAGGGCGTTTCGACCGGAGCTCTCCTCGATGCCGTGGACGTCGGCCTCATCGGCGATTCGTCGCATATATTCCACGCTTCCGTGCATCGCGAATTCGCGAAACTCGGCGCTCGCCTTATCTGCGACGACCGCTTTGGCTGCGGTCTTAAAGGGGTCGCACTTCTCGGGACAACCCAGCGCCATGAGTCGGGCGTAGGCGTTTTTAAAGTCCTCAAAGAAGGCCTCTTGATCGCGGGCGTAGAGTTCGGCAAAGGGCCGAAATTGGTCGTCCTCAATGAGCGCCATATCGGTGGGGAGCATCACCAGGGTTTCGGTGTCGGTGTCGGTGTACTGAAATTCTCCGTCCCACTCTCGGGGCTTCCACTCCAGGTTGACCAGGTTTTTGAAATAGGAGTTGTCGAACTCCAGGCTATTATGGGTCCAGGCTCCGTCATAACCGCTTCGAACTTTATGGCATCGGCCCACGGTATGCCCGCCGCTCAACGCCACGATATCGCGGTCGTTGAATCCCATGCGATAGAAGACCTCTCGGAGATGTTCGGCGCCCTGAGAGGCATCGGGGAGGCGGCCGTGGGCCGGACATCGAGAGCCGTCCTCGTCGTCGACGCGGCCGAATCGATGGGGCACCTCGGGGCCTCCCATAAATTCGATCGCCAGAGAGCCGGCCAGGGTCCAGACATCGGCCTCGGAGAGCTCCGGATATTTTTCTTTTACCTCGTGCAGCATATCGCGCACGATCAGAAGTCCCTCGTTGGCTTCGTCGGAGATCTCAGGCTCAAAGCGCATCGTCGCCCCGTCGCTTCCACCGGTGCCGTCGGTTTTGTCATAGGTCCCCGACGCGTGCCAGGCCACCCGCATCGCGATGGGACAGGCAAAGGCTTTCTTATTCGCCAGGGCGGCGCGAATATCACTTTTGAGGGCTTCCATATAAATTTTCGAGTCAGACATCGGATGGTTCTCCGTGGGTGGTAAGAGACGCGAACTCAGTGTTCCGTTTATTCTTTAGGGAGAGAGAAGGTCAAGGGCAAGGTCAAGGGCAAGGGAAATCGCCAAGACGCGGAGTACCGCCAAGACGCAGAGGAAGGGCAAGGGGAAGGGGAGCTTTCGGTGGGTGCCCGGTTGGCGATGGATTGTAGCGTGGACGGACTCTCTTTCTTTCTCCTCTCCACGTGACTATCCTTGTACTCCTGGGAATATCGCTTCTGACAAGACGAAAGTGAATGCTACGACTGATCTCTCTATTTTTTTTGGCGGCCTTTGTCCTGCTCTCGGCCTGCGACAGCGACGACTCCGCTTCCGAAGAACCATGGCAATGGAATCTCCCCGCGGGCTTTCCCACCCCGAGCGTCCCGGAAGACAACCCGATGAGCACCGCGAAGGTCGAACTCGGCCGACACCTCTTCTACGACACCCGTCTGTCGGTAAATGAGACCTTCTCCTGCGCCACCTGTCATCAACAGGACCGCGCCTTTACCGACGGACTCCCACTGGCCATTGGCTCCACTGGCGAGGTGCATCCTCGAAATTCGATGACCCTGACCAATGTGGGCTATAACTCCTCGTTTAACTGGGCCAACCCCCTGGTCCACAGCCTCGAAGAACAAGCCTTAACCCCGATGTTCGGCGAAGACCCGGTGGAGTTGGGGCTCACCGAAGTCGAAGAGAGCTGGCTGGACCGATTCGCCGAAGACCAGCTCTATCAAGAGCTATTCGAGGCGGCCTATCCCGACAGCGAAGAGCTCTTTACGCTGGAAGCCGTCGTCCACGCTTTGGCCGCTTTTCAGCGCACGTTGATCTCGGGCAACTCCGACTTTGACCGGTTCATCTACCAGGACGACGAAGAGGCTATGACCGACTCCGCCAGACGGGGAATGAGCCTCTTTTTCTCGGAGCGTCTGGAGTGCTTTCACTGTCACGGGGGGTTTAATTTTAGCCACGACGTGGACCACGAAGGCACGGTCTTTACGGAGACCTCCTTTCACAATACCGGGCTCTATAATTACGACCACGTCGGGTCCTATCCCCCGCAGAATACGGGGCTCTACGAGTTTACGGGAGCCCCCGAGGATATGGGAAGATTTCGGGCTCCCACCCTCCGAAATATCGAGCTCACCGCTCCCTATATGCACGACGGAAGTGTGGAGACTCTGGACGACGTTATCGACCATTACGCCGCCGCCGGACGAACTATCCACGAGGGACCCTGGGCCGGTGACGGGAGCCGAAATCCCTTTAAGAGTCCCTTTGTCATTGGATTTTCTCTCTCCGAGTCCGAAGTCGCAGACCTCAAAGCCTTTTTGAAGGCGCTGACGGATGAGGAGTTTGTGTCGAATCCGGACTTCTCCGATCCCTTTTGAGTGGGGCGAGGGGAGAGAGAAGCAGGAGAAGGGCAAGGGCAAGGGAAATCGCAGAGGGCGCAGAGGACCGCAGAGACGCGGAGGAAGGGATGGAGGATTCTGTGGACGGGTGCCGACGGGGAGGTGATCCGCGCACCATCCGCGCATTATATATAGCTCCGAAGCGCTTGTAGTTCAGAGTTCCCACGCACAATATGCCGTCCACGCTACAAGCCCTTGCCAACCC
>SKNI01000148.1 GCA_007120615.1 Myxococcales bacterium
ACGTTTCTCAACGCGACGAACTCATAATTGTAGGAGAATGCCAGGCTGCTATTTTCACTCCAACTCCACTGCAGTTCGGGGCGAAGACCCAGGCTGACCGCCGAGCCGGGATGGAAGAGAAAGGCCGATCCGACGGTGGAGCTAAAAAATCCGCCGGGCTCGTAGCCGAAGCCGCTGGGCAACGAGGACACGTAGCCCGAGGGGATATAGAAGCCCAAAAGTTGCAGATGGCTGAGAGCGCCGAAGGAAAACTCTTGGCCGAAGAGGCCGAATTCATGGGAGTACTTCGCGGCCGGGCCAAAGGAGGTGAAGTAATCCGACCGGCCCGTGAAGTTCAAAAAGTCGTCGATGGTCCGGGAGTTGAACTGATTGTCGTTGGACCAGCCCAGGCGAAACGGGCTCTCTCCCAGTTGATAAAGGGTTACCACCAGAAAGCTCAAGGACAGGGTCTCCAGGTTTCTGCCGTGGCGGTTTTGCAAGGCCCCCGACGAGAAGCCGAGCGTCCAGATCATCTCCCTCCCATCGCCGACCCGGGAGTAGGTGGCTTCCACCGACCCCTGCAGGCCTGAGAAGATAAGCGGCGAGTAGCCCCGGTCGATCTGGGACGCCGAGAGGAGGCCGGCTCCGATGGTCAGGTTCTTTGGTGGAACGACCGTCTCTTGTGCCTGCGCTGAGGCCGAGGCCAAAAGGAAGAGTAGAAGCAGTCCACCCCAAATCGATTTCACTCTTCGTTTCATATATCTCCTGGCGGACGGGACTGGCTACAGGCTCCAAGTACTGATCAATAAGCCGACCCCCGCAAACCGAGCACTGATCAATAAGCCGACCCCCGCAAACCAGATACTCACGGAGTAGAGGGAGTCAACAGGAGCTCACCACAAAGGAGTAACGTATCTGCTAATCCCAGAGGTGCGAAAGGGAAAGTAGTGCGGACCGTCGACGAATCGAAGCCGGTGGTCATCGACCTCGAGAGCCTGGCCGTCGTCGGAGAGGCGAATGTTGCGCGCAAAGTGGCTGTCCGTTTGTTCCGAGTAGGGCTTACCGCAGGACTTCGACCGGGCGACGACGGCCATCAATCGCTGAGATGAATCTTCCAGATCGAGGACGAAACTAAAGCTCATGTGGCATTCTCGGCTCTGGCTCTCCAGCATCTCGAGTAGGTCGCAGAGCTCTTGGTCGAGACATTCGTTGCCCTCCGGTCCGGCGTCGCCATAAGCGCGTTTCATATCCCGTAAGTTGATGCGGTTGTATCTGAAGTCTTCGATTTTCACGTCGATATGGACGAGAGTGCCGCGCTTTTCAATGACCTCGAAATGGGAGACTTTCACGGACCATTCGCCGCCGCTTCCTGCAGAGTGAGTACCTTTAGCGGTTGCAAATTTGAAGGTAGTGTCGGGAGTCACCAGATAGAGCGGGTCATGGCCTTCGTGCATGTCATATCGGACGTTGCGACGACAAAGAAAGAATGAGTGCGCCTGGTCCTCGGAGCAGACGCAGCGCGCGTCCATCAACTCATCGCAGATCTCCAGGGGCGATTGCGGCTCTTCTTCCGGCACGGAGACCTCCTCTTTGGGGGGCTCGGGTACGTCTGGCACCTGGATCGTCACGGGGCGTATCTGCAGCTCCCGGCGCTCCTCGGGGATAACCTCGTTTTCGGGAGTTGCCGGGATGACAATATTCCACAATACGACAGTGCTCAGCGCCAGCAGGGCCAGGGCTGTGAGGATGTAGAGCGGAAGCTCCGAGAGGGTAGGGCGGCGAAAAAGTATGGCGATCATGGGTGTATCTCCGGGTCTGAAACCATTTCTCAGGTACAGGTAGGAAGATAGAGCTCGGAGATGCTGTGGGGATGGCGGGGAGATGACGAAGTGAATTCGTTATTGTGCAAAATATGTGCAGGACGGAAGCGTTCCGGGATGAAAATCTTCTGGTTTTCGTCGGGTCCCCTCCGACCTCGCTCCCCCTCGGCCACCTCCCCCGCGCCTTAACAACAGGCGCCGGAGAGGATGCCGTCGAAGAGGTTCAAAATGGGATCATGGAAGACAGCGACTGCTTTGACCTTTAGTCTTCGACGTGCTGGCATGAGGGGACCATTCGTGAGGCCGAAGGTGCGGTTCCGAAACAATAAGAATTTTTGGGAAAATGGTCGACTCCGGCCTACTCGCGCGTTTCTTTCTTGGTAAGAGTGAAGCCCGAAGAAGGACACTCGGCCGACAACAAGAGGACTCATCAGGAGTAGAATCATGCGGTTTATGATCATCATGAGAGCCAGCGAAGACACCGAATTCGGCGTTCTTCCCACAGAAAACGAACTCGCCGAAATGAACAAATATAACCAGGAATTAGTCGACGCGGGCATCTTGCGCGCCGGCGAAGGATTGCATCCGAGCTCAAAGGGAGTACGAGTTAGACTATCGCCCCAGAGCGACCCCGTGGTCACGGACGGGCCTTTTGCAGAGGTTGAGGAGCTCATCGCCGGCTTCTGGATCTTTGAGGTCGACTCCCTTCGAGAGGCCGTTGACTGGGTCAAGCGCTGCCCCACCGGCGACGGCGAAATCAATATCGAAATCCGCCAGCTCTTTGAGAATGAGGACTTCGGCGAAGAGTTCACACCGGAGTTGAAAGAGCGGGAGCAACGCATGAGGGAGCAGGTCGAAGGGCTCGCTACGCTGGAGGAAAGGCGCACCTTTATAAAGGCCATCAACCAGGCCTGGTCCGAAAACGACATGGACGTTGTCATCGCCAACCTCACCGACGACGTGCGCTGGACGATGGCCGGAGAATTTACCATCGAGGGCAAAGACAACTTCATCAAGAGCATCGAAGAGATGAATACGGAGGCCATGACCACCAAGTCTAACACCACCGACCATATCGTCGTCGACGGCAACAGGGCCATCATCAACGGATCGATGACCATGGTCGATCCCGATGAAAATGAGAGCACTTACGGCTTCTGCGATGTCTATCGACTGCGAGGCGATAAGATCAGCGCGGTCACCTCTTATGTGGTCGATCTCAAGTCGTGAGAGCAGTGCTGCGATCTATTAAGAAGGTCGGCGGCCGCAGTACAGGCCACAAATAAAAAACCCCGGCGAATAAACCCGCCGGGGTTTTTTGACTCTTATCTGATCCTTCAGGTCGTCTCGAAGATCCGCTCCATGCCGGTCGCGGCGTGTTCCAGAGCATCTTTAATCTTCGTCTCCTCCGAGCCGGAGGCAAAGAGGTACATCACCTCCTCGTCGACCGAGAATTTATGCACCGCGATATAATCGTCGGCCAACTGCGGATGATGCCGTTTGACCTCCCCACATACCCGCTTGTGCAATCCTTTATTGCTGATCTCAGCGATCTCCGGGGCATAGGCGGCCAGCGTCTTGGAGAACATCGTATTTTCCGTGCCCGCTGCAAATAGGCCATCTCGATTGGCCGCACCAGCACAGCTCAATTGATATTCTTCCTTGATATGCTCCAACTGGTAGGTCACCGCCGTCTGGAGATATTCACTACGACGTCGCCTACGCTCTTTCATCTCCATCGAATTTTGCATATTTCTTCTCCCTGATACAATCCCTGTCTGCCAAAAGCGCCGCGAGTCCCATCCTTGGGTCTCACCTTATTCACCAAGACAAACTGCGCTTCCAGCGGGTGATGAACCCAGTATGTGACAATCTGCGCAGATTACAAAATTTTTTCCCAATTTTTCGGAATGACCAGCCAGCCAATTCGAGGCAAATTGCATAAAATCTCGTGTGTCGTTCGACTAATCCGAACGCGAAGGCTAATGCAGGCTAAATGGTTTTACGAAATGGTCTTACCAAAATGGATGGTCATGCAGACTTTATTGCGAGTTGCGGCGAGTGTTTTTGTACTCCTGTTGGTATCTCTGGGCACTGTCGGAGCAGCAAGTGCGTTCGACAATCCTGAGGGTCCCGAGATCGATGGAGAGTCCATTTATCGGCAATGGCGGATCTATCCCGAGCGAACCGAAGGGTTTCGAGCGACGCTGACAAGACAACATATCACTTATGTAATCGGG
Organism: Myxococcales bacterium; assembly: GCA_007120615.1. Taxonomy (GTDB): domain Bacteria; phylum Myxococcota_A; class Bradymonadia; order Bradymonadales; family Bradymonadaceae; genus SKNI01. The sequence goes on from SKNI01000148.1 coordinate 4,040, forward strand.
GAAGGGCAATATCGACGGGAGCTCGAGCCTCCGGACTTCTATCGGGCCCTGGGCGAACACGACCTGGCCCCTCAGTCGAGGGTCGGTAGCATCTCCCGTAGCCTGGCAGTCGGCCTGGGAAGCTCTGTCTTAATGGGTGGGATAGGCGGGGTATTTAATCATTTCAGTGATGAACCTCACAGCCTGGGAAGCGTCGTCTTTATGGGCGCCCTTTATTTTCCTATCGGTGCCCTCATTGGTTCGCTCTTTTTTTTGCGTGAGCGTCATCCGGTGGATGTGAATCAACGACACCAACTGATGGATCAATATAATCGCTCCTTGAGCACGGAAGTAGGAGTGGAACAATGATAGGTCGAATCTCAGTATTTGCGCTCACTATTCTCCTGACAATAACTACACTAATAACTTCGGTGTGGGCCGATGCGCCGCAGCTTTACCTTGCAGATGACGGCGGGCACACAGAGGAAGAGCAGTTTTCAGGCCAGGACGTGCGAGAAGAGATCTACGAGAGCTGGCGGATCTACACCAGTCGGTGGGGTAGCTCGCCAGCCGAATTTAACACTTTAATTGCCCCGACGCCCTATTATCAGGGGTCGTTGAGCAATTCTCTGACGCCGACCCAACTTTATAGAGAATTGGGTCGGCCCGGCCATGCCAGAGTGGCCTTTCGGATCCCCCGTTGGATCAGCGTGCCCCTTGCGATCGCCGCTCCCTTTGGAGCCGGTGCCGCGGCAGCATCGCTGACGGATTCGGCCCTCCACGGTGACGGCACACCAACAACGTTAGCCGGCGGACTCATCGCTCTTACCGCTGGAACCCTCGGGTTTGGGGCCGGCCTGGGCATAAGCTGGCTGGTGACCCGTGACTTTCACCCTGTCCGTTCAGCAACGCGGGACCAATGGATCGACGAATATAATCAGGGAATTCGACAGGACCTGGGACTGGAATGATCTGACGTTGGCGTCCACGGGGGTGCGAGAGACTTATTCGTCAAAACACCGGCGGGGTTCGTCGGCGCGACACTGTCCCCTCCGACCTCGCTCGCGCCCACTCGATCCGGAACAGTAATTGGTGAGATTTTTCATGGGGTTGTAGACCCCTGCGGGCTCGTCCCGCAGGTGAACAGC
>SKNI01000676.1 GCA_007120615.1 Myxococcales bacterium
AGAGGGCCAGGAGACCTTCGGGCTGGCGAATTTTTTGCGATAAAAAAGCGCTCCGCCCAGAATTACGATCAACTGCGCTGAGATGATCGCCAGATAAATATCAAAGCCCAGCCCCATGGCGATCAGAGAATAGGCCTGAAAAGCGATGAAGAAGACGAAAAAGAGGACCAGCGGTCGCATCAACGACCCGGTGGGACGTCTCAGAGGCGGTGGGGATTCCCCGTTCAGTTCAGCCTGTGGATCGCGGTGAGGTGTGGGTTTTGGCACGGCAAAAGTCTTCGTCGAGTTCGTGGACGCACAAGGGCGTGTTCACATGTGGTACACTAATACCGGAGAGGTCAAGGGCAAGCGAAATCACAGAAGTGGCGCATGGACCGCTGATAGGCTGAGACAGGCAAGGGGTTGTCTTGTGATTCGGTGTGCAGTAGTCAGGGTTATCGCATTTGTCTTTTCCACTCTTTCGCTCCGGCTGCTCCTATGACCACATGGAAATTTCGCGTCCCTCTCGAAGGAGAAACTCAGACGACCACCGCTCGTGAGTACGCCACCCGGTTGTGGCCGGAGGCGACCGCTGAGCAGATCGAGGGGCTCTTTCAAAAAGGTCAGGCGCAGGCGGGGGGGATCTTGATCACCCGGCCCGATCGTTCTCTGGATCCCGATAGTCTGGTGGAGATCACCGCCGATGAAGCGGGCGAAGAGGTCTTCGGACTGCCCGATGTAGAGGCTCTATTATGGGGAGATGACTGGGTGATCGTGGATAAGCCGGTGGGGATTCCCGGGCGCCTCAGCGGTGATGATCCCATGGACCCGATTCGTTTTATGGCCGATATGCTGGGGGTTGACCGGGATGGGTTTATGCCGGCCTGGGAGATGCCGGCGGCTGCCGGTGGGCCCTGGGTGATGGGGCGAACCGAGGAGACCGCCCGGCGGGTAGCCAGGCAGATGGTGGATGGTGAGATCAAGACCACCTTTGTGGCGCTGATTCTTCGCCCCGACCGCAGCCAGGGTCGGTTTACGACCAAGAGGGGGACCCTGGACTTTGCGGTGAGCAGAACCGAGGGGATGGTGGCGGAGGTGCAGTTGACGCCGATGTTTACGTCCTCTTCCGACGATGCGGGACAGCTCTATTTTGAGCTCTTGGCGATGATGGCCGAAGCCGGGTATCCGGTCCTGGGAGATGGGTTGCACGGGGCCTATCTGGTGGCCGGCGGGGTACGTCTTCGCCTGGGGGCGGTGTATGGAACCGAGGAGTTTTCTCATAGCTGGCCAAGCCCCCGCGGGTGGTGGCCCGATGAGGAGGTGGTCGCTCCGCTCGAGGAAGAAGACGAAGAGGTGGAGGAAGACAGCGGGGATCAAGATGCCGGAAGGAGAGCATCCCCGGCGTCGGGAGTAAAAAAGATCGGTACCCTGGCGGTGTCAAAGCAGACTCTCGATGTACTCAGGAAGAAGGGCCATCCCTGGGTGTTGCACGACAGGGACACGGGCTCGATCGAAGGAGTGGAGCCGGGAACTCCGCTGCAATTGGTCGGTCCCTCAGGACCTGCAGAGATCTACGCGGTGGCCGATGGAACCGGGCCGATTGTGGCCAGAGTCTGGAGCGAAGATAAAGAGCAGGCCACCCACTTTCTCGACGAGTTGGAGATTCGCCTCGACGAGGCCATCGCGGCGCGGGCCTCCTATTTTCGGGACCTTGGAGAGACCGACGTATTTCGAATCGTTCATGGGCAGGCCGACGGAATCCCCGGGTTATGGGTCGACCGGGTGGGGCCGTTGATGCGCGTCACCACTCTGGGCCGGTGTGCCCTGGGGTATCGAGAGGCCATCTATGAGATGCTTCGTCTTCGGGACCCCTCGGGGATGATTCTGGAGGTGGAGCATCTTCGCGATCTGCGTCGTCGGGAGAAGTTGCCCCAGGCTCAGATCGTGTACGAAGGGGCGAATTTTCTTCGTCCCGGCGACGATCTGGTCGTGCATGAGGCAGGTCTTCGATTCCGGGTCGAGCCCTGGGAAGGAGTCGACGTTGGTTTCTTTGCCGATCAGCGAGACAATCGTCAGGAGGCGGTAAAGCGGGCCCAAAAGGGTGAGCGATGGCTCAATCTATTTTGTCACACCGGGGCGTTCAGCGTGGCCCTGGCCCGGGCCGGTGTTCACACCACGAACGTCGATCTTTCCCGGCGCTATCTTCGGTGGCTGGACGACAACTTTGAGCTCAATAATCTCGGGGTAAACCTCAGAGAAAATATCGATGATGACGCCCGAGTATTTCTCTCAAAGACCGAGGAAAAATTTGATGGGATCATCGTCGATCCACCCACCGCGGCATCGGGAGACGCCGGATTCTGGTCGGTTCAAAGAGACTACGAGGAGCTTCTGATGCGGGCTTTTGAGGTGCTCAAAGAGGGGGGCTCAATGTTGGCCTGTCGAAATGAAAAACGCCCTCGGACTACTCTTAAAAAGCTGGTGGAGAGAGCGGCGAAAAAGGCGAATCGCACCGTGACGAGTATCGAGAAGGCCGGTCCTGCCGACGATTATCCCCGACTCAAAGGATTTGAAGAGGGCGACAAATTCGAAGGGGTGTGGGTGAATTGAGGCACTCTTTGATGCTTGTTTACTCGATGATCACGGGGAGTTCTCCCTGTTTAACGTGATAGCGATGACCGGCGGGCAGGCGATACACCTCTTCGGTGAGGTCCTGGTCGGGCCAGCGAATGATAACGGTGGCCTCGCAGTTGGAGCCCAGACCGAAGTGCTGGATGAGCTCGTTTTGCATGCCGTAGTGGCCGTGGCCGCCGCCGACCTCACTGGTCTGCATTAACTCTTCGGTGCCCACGGTGATCTGGGCCCCGATGGCAGCGCGGTTGGTTCCATCGGCCCCCTCCAGGTCGAGTTGAATCCAGTTATTTTTCGATCCGATCTGATTTTCGAAGAGACGTACATGACTCTCATCGAGGCAGTGGTCTCCCGATCCACAGCGAGCGCGGGAGTGGCCGATGGCGACGTCCAGGGCTCCGTTTTTTGTGAAGTCGGCGATGGCGATGCCGTGGGCGCTGGTGTGATCGATGCCCACATCCAGGGAGACCGGTGAAAAGGTGCCGTCGGGCTGCTGATGGTAGAGAAGGGCTCGGGTGCCGGGGTAATCGGTGGAGCCGATGAGGATATCCAGTCGTCCGTCGTTGTCGAAGTCAAAGACGGCGGCCGTGATGTCGCCGTCGTCCCAGGTCACCCCGGAGCGCTGGCGAGTGAGTCCGGTGACTTCATTTCCGGGCCGCTCAAAGCGGGGTGGAGACTCTCCCGTATTATAGAGGATCTCCGAGGGGTCACTGGACTCTCCCACGTCCCAGTGGACGATCTCTGTGGTCAACAGATCGAGGGAGCCATTATTGTTGAGATCTCCGCAGACGGTGGTGCCGCTATTTCCACCCAGTCGATAGGGTTGGCGATCGTTTGCGTGATTCCAGCGCAATACGTCGGCTTCGCTATCGCATCGGATATAGGCAGGCTCCGGGACGTCTTCGCAGTCCTCGGCGCTTCGATTCAGGGAGCAAAAGCAGCGGGCCGATTCATTATCGGTCCAGTCTTTTCGGTGGTCGAAGGCGTAGCCCGAGGCCACGGAGTAATTCTCGAATTGGTCGGGGCCTGCGCCCCAGAGGTGGTTGGGGGCGCGGCCGTAGGAGCCGGCAAGGAGGTTGGCGACTCCGCTTTTGTCGAGGTCGCAAGCGGCGGTGGACCAGGTATGACCGTGGCCGCCGCCTTCGTTTAAGGTGTCGGTGCCGACATTGCTGGTGGTTAAGCCTCGCTCGGCGGTGATATCGGTGAATTGTCCGCTTCCATCGCCCTTAAAGAGGCGGTTTTGGCCTCCGGCGTCTCCTACCCAGAGATCGACGAATCCGTCGCGGTCGATGTCCACAAAAGAGGCGCCGCTTCGGGCGGTGATCGCTGCGGCGGCGTGGAGGTCGTCGGAAGGGTCGGCGAGTTCGAAGTTGCCATCGCCGTCGTTCCACAGAATCTCTGCACCCTCCGTGGGGTCGTCGGAAGTAGATGCAGAAAATAGGGTCACCACGTCGAGAGCTCCGTTATTATTGACGTCAGCCAGAGCGATCACCTCGGCCGGGCGGCCCCGGTCGGAGTCACCGTCGCGGCGCTGAAGGATTCCCGATTCCTCGGTGATGTCTCGAAAGGAGCCGTCGCCCTGATTTGCCAGAAACCAGAAATGGCGCTCTCCCTCGTCGGAGAAATCATCGATGCGGAATCCACTGCGGCGTACCAGGAGATCGGGCCAACCGTTTCCGGTGACGTCGGCGGCGGAGATGCGAACGCCTTCGGCGCCAATATCGGGAAGGCCAAAGTCCGCCGATACGTCGCGAAATGCGGGGGAATCTTGGTCCCAGGAGGTGCCCTCCACGCAGGACCCTTCGGCGGCGGTGAACACACATCGTGCGTCATCTTCAGAGCAAGCGCGGCCGTCGCCGTCGCAGAATTCCTCGTCGCAGATACATCGGTCGTCGTGCCAACGGGTTCCCGTTTCGCAGCGTCGATGAGGTGCTTCCAGGCATTCGTTGGCGTCTTCAGAGCAGATCCGTCCTTCGCCGCAGGAGGTTTCGGTGCACCGGCAATCCCCGGATTCCGGCTGGCAGGTCAACCCTTGTTCGCATTCGACCTCGGCGCAGATGTCGAATCCGATGGGTTCTTCTCCGGTCCCGTCGCAGGCGCTCAGCACCAGTGAGGTGAGGGCCAGCAGCGCGAATAAAAGGCAAAATCTCGTAGTCGACATGATGGTCCGATCGCTGTTTTGGAAGTGCCTGTCGTCAGGTCACACCATACTTCAAAAACGCACATTCGGACACAGGGGGTGACAATTTGCGAACTCGAGGCGTTTCTGCTATTTTCCGTTCATCTAAATAGCAGGTTGAAATATTGGTCATCGACTCGGTTAAAAGAGGTTAACAAATGCGCACCCTTCAATGGAAGTTGGCTCCACTTTTCGCGGTATTCTTTCTGCTATTTGCAGCCTGCGGCGAGGACGTGGTCGATGGGGGGGGCGAAGAGGTCGATTGTCCCGATGGCTATGAATATAATCCGATCACTCAGGACTGTCGGCTCTTAGGTACCGGTGACGGCGGAACGGGCGACGGCGGAACCGGCGACGGCGGAACCGGCGACGGCGG
>SKNI01000340.1 GCA_007120615.1 Myxococcales bacterium
CGATATGGGTCTTATCGAAGAGGCGATCGAAGAGTTTCAGCAGGCCACCGACGATCCGGAGGCTGCCATCTCTGCTCACTTCAATATCGCCCTCTGTAAAATCGATCTCGGCGAAGAAAGCGATGCTCGAAATCGTCTGGGCCAAATTCTTGAGATGGAGGGCCTCTCCACGAAGGTGGCAAGCACGGTTCGGGCCAAGATTGATGAATTGGAGACCCGCGCGTCCTGATGTAAAAACCAGCCGTGTCCTAGAAAAACGAACAAAAAAAGGAGCGCCGAAGCGCTCCTTTTTCATTTCTTGATTCTCATTACCCTTAGAAGGGAGCGCTATCGGCTTCGGCACATTCGCCGGCACCTGCTTCCGCATCCCACTGACAATCTACTTCATCGGCGCACTCATAATCATGAGTACATGCATCGCCAATGCTTCGGGTTCCCACAAAGATTCCCGAGCAGCCTTCCATATAAGCTTCCAATTCCTCTTCGTGCTCATCTGCCACGGCCTGGAATTGATCGAGGCTAAACTCACCTTCGATCTCGGTCTCTTCCTCACAGGCGCTGGGAAGATTGCGAATATGAGCCACGCAGGCACCGGCGGCTTCAGCATCATAGGTCAGGGCGCCGTCGTCGATTGCAGCGGTCAATCGCTCGCTATCCACTCCAAAGAAACCGGTGATCACATTGAAGAGAGCGGGGCATTCCTCGGCGGGAAACGTCTCTTCTCCAGTCTCTTCCAGACGCTCACCGAGCTCCGTATAGCTGGCGCGCAGATCGTCATCGACCGGGCCTCCACCCATCTCGATTCCCATGGCAACGACCATGAAAGCGGAGGTCAAAATACCTTCCCGGAGAATTTCATTGTCGCAATTCTCATAAGCGTAGCAGATCGAACCTACCATCTGCTCTTGGAAATCAGCCGCTTCAACCGCGTCAGCGGACGGCGCTTCCTCTTCCTCTTCCTCTTCCTCGACCACCTCTTGGACCGCTTCATCGGTCTCTTCGGCTTCGTCGGAATCCTCACGATCACAGGCCGAGGCCGTAAGGGCCAGACCTGCTACTAACAACATGACCAAAAACTTTCGACTCATAACTCTCTCCTGTTCTTTGCAACGTAAAAGTTCGGTTCTCTTCTTCGCAATCGGGTGACACAAAAAGTTTTGCGAGTTCCGGACCGTACCACGCCCCTGCAAACCCGCAAAGTGCCCCTACAAGACATCCGTATACTCATTAATCTAGAGCTCATCCGGAAGGTGAATGGTGCCGGCCTGCGCACCGCTTCCGCCACTTGCGGCATCGATTAGAGCGTCACCGCTGATCGAGGGCCCATCAAAGACCTTAATTCGCCCACCACCTCCGGGCTGCCCCAGCCCTCCTCCCCGGGCGAGGATTGTAGCGGTGTCATCGATGGAGATTCCCTCTCCTTCCAATAAGATTCCCCCGCCACTTCCGGCGCCGCCGATTTGCTCACAATTACCAAAGGCTCCCGAACCATTTGCCAACAACGAACCGGCCACCAATAACTCGACGCTGGAAACGAGAGAGATTGCACCACCGCCCCGTCCACCGCTCATACTTCTGAATCCGCAGGCTTCCCCACCGCCACCTTCGCCGGCACCGCCGCCTACGCCTCCGCCGCCGGAGCCCATCTCGATCGTGCGCTCCGTGGCGCTTCCATAAACTCCACCACCGGCATCCGAGCATATATGACTCCCGCTACCACCGTAGGAGGCCCCGCCTCCGCCGGCCGCGCCGGGTTGTCCACCGGAACACCCAAAACCTCCGCCCTCATGTCCCGCGGCCGTGGCCGAGATCGCTCCGCTCGCGCCGATCTCCACGCTCGGTGCCACCAGGCGAACGCTTCCGGTAGATCCTGCCTCATGAGACTCCACACAGAGGGTTCCCTGAATCTCAATCGTCAGGTCTTTCTCAATGGTCCCCGACGTCGAGTAGATCGCTCCCTCGGGTACGATCAATTCATCCGCAGTATCTGTCACGCTCCCAACATCACTCTGAGCAACGCTGATCTCCAACGGATTGGTCTGACCCACGGCCTGGGTCCCGGAATAGCCCACGACCCGAAAGAAATACTGGTCTACATTTTGTTCAAAATGAAGGTTCACTCCACGATTCCCATCCACTTCCAGACCACTGTCTCCTTCGACGGCGCTGATGCCGCCGCCCGTCCAGGGCCCGGACTCCGAACTACCCCATTGCACCTCATAACGGTCGGCTCCGCTGATCGAAGACCACATCAGGTCCACACGGCCCGGGCAACTCACAGACGACAATTCGGCGTTCTCTTCCAGCGAGCAGGACCCCGCCTCACAGCTGGTGGGCGCAGTGCAGACATTTCCACAGATCCCGCAATTATTGTCGTCCGTATCGAGATCAACCGCTCCTTCACAGACCGGATCATCATTGGCATCACAGATAAATACGCCCTGGTCACAGGGGCCGCATGGTGCTCCCGGCTCGCATACTTCCGGGCCTTCACATTGCCCGTCCTGGCATTCGAATCCCGGGTCACAGGCCTGGTTGCAGGATCCACAATGGTTGGAATCAGTCGAAAGGTCCACCGATCCCTGGCAAACTCGCACACCATCGTTACAGACAAATTCGCCCAGGCCGCAGGGCCCGCATTCACCGCCCGCTTCGCACTCTCCATCGGCGTCGGCCTGCCCGCCGGTGTCTATCCCATCGCCGACGTCTGCTTCCCAGACGGGCTCCAGGTCCCGGTGCAGTGGTTCACACCCCATAGAGCTTATCACGACAAGAAGTAGTCCCACCAGAATTGCAGTCCTTCCCGAACGAATCTTCACTGTGACTCCTCAATTCCCAGGCTCTTGATGCGCCTAAAAGGACATTCGCCATCTCATCATGACCGCTTCACCGGGGACCATATCCAACTCCAGACGCCCGGCGGTGGCATCATTGTCGAAAAATAGAGCCGGCTCGTTGAGGACGACATAATCAACCACCAAAAGGCCGATTCCCGCTGCGGTTAGCCCCATCCCACCGTATAAAAAAACCTTGCCCCTGGTCTGTCGGCTGCTGATATCGTCGTATAATCGACTGTATTCGTCGCGGTCACCGTCTTGCTGGGCCTGCTCCAATGTCTCAAAGTCACGGTCGACTCGGGAAGCCGAGCGCCCGCCGCCGATCATGCTTATCATACCGACCACAGCTACTCCGGCTCCCACCCAACCGATGGTCGAGGGCATAAACTCGGCCACTTCAAAGGCGGGTTTTTGCTCTTCCTCTGCTTCTCTCTCGGCCGCCAATTGCGCTTCCATCTCGTCAATGCGCCGCTCTAGCTCTTCTCGATTCTCGTAATCCTCTTGCCGTTCGAGAAACCTTTGATACCCGAGTACTGCCGTTTCCAGGGCCCCGTGGCTCGCAGAAACCCGAGCCACGCTGAGCAAAATATTGGAGTGGGGATAGATTTGATATGCCCGCACAAATTCATCGCGGGCCAGCTCATAATCCTCGCCTTCTTCTGCTTCCAGGGCCGTCCTCATCGCCTGCATTAGAGCTGCTGTTTCTTCTTCTTCCACCTCCGATCGATCAGGCTCTTCTTTCCTCTCATCAAGGACCACGTCCCTGGCCGTCTGGAACTGCGAAGAAGGCGCTTCTTCCTCTTCTGCGGCTTGATCCATCGTCTCGGCCATCTCCGCCCAGGCCACGGTGCTAAAGAGAACGCTCAAGACAACCACCAGGGCGATTGCAAAAGATCGGACGACGGGTTTTCTATAACGAGTTATCATCAGGGGGTTCCAGCGCGTTGTAGCAATTCGTCCAGCATATCCGACTCTTCGGGCTCATCCTCTTCTTGCTCTTGCACGGGAGGTCGCGCCGTCGCACGTTGAGCGGGGCGCGAAGCGGTCTCCGGGACTTCCTCCTCCAACTCTTCAGCAACTTCTTCCGGTTCCTCCTCCTCCCACTCTTCAAAGTCGGCGATTTCATCGAAGTCGCCAAATTCAAGGTCCTCTTCGACCTCCGGCTCTTCCATTTCATCCGGTTCATCGGTGATGGCCGCGACCTCTACGGGAATCTCTTCTTCGACTTCTTCCACAGCATCAGAGTCACTCGAAGAGATCGCCGAAACTCCCAGCGCCAGGAGCAATAAGACCATCAGGGCAGCCACCCCGATACCCAGATTGCGTTTATTTTTGAGAGTTTCTGCCCATGCCGGTCGGCTTCCTTCGAAGGTCTCCAAAAAATCAACGTCCGTAAATTCTTCTATTTCGCCCGGCTCATCGAATTCCTCCAGGTTACCGAACGCCCCCATCTCATCGGACTCTTCTGATTCGTCGAGCTCTTCCAATTCGTCGAGCTCTTCCAATTCGTCAAGCTCTTCCAATTCATCCAGGTCGTCCGAGGTCACCGGAGCGATTACCGGGATCTCTTCTAATTCTTCTGAGTCCTCGACGATTTCCTGACTCTCCGAGGCTTTCTTCGCCGAAACCCCTGGAATCGAGGGAATCTTTGGCCCCGTATTCTCCTCCCGGGACTTGTCGGACTTCGACTCTCCCTCCTCTTCTGGCTTTCCGGTTCCTTTCGCAGGAGTTCGTCGGGTCAATTTCGACGTTACCTTCTTGGCTGCCTTTTGCCTTTTACCGGGTTTAGGCAGTCTCAGCCCCCCTTTTTTCTTGGAGTCTTTTGAGAGAGTCTTTCCTTTGCGCTTGGGTGTCGGAAGCTCCAATTTGGGCTTCTTCCGTCGCTCCTCGGAGTCTCCCTCTACCATCTCCTCTGCCGCTCCTTTCAAGCGAGTCAAAATATCGGAGGGCAGTGAAATCGCATCATCCGGTGCCGTGATCGCAGGCTGCAGCCATTGAGAAAAGGTCTTCACCGAAGTCTCTTCGGTGCTCTTCTGCATTTCGATGCCGTCGATATCGCACTCCCGTCGAATCTCCTCGATTCGAGCGCGCACCTCTCGGGCCGTCTGGTGTCGATCTTCGGGCACTTTTCGCACCAGTCGAAAATAGAGCTCCTCCACGGCCTCGGGAATCTGCTTATCTTCCAGCGCCTCATTGATCGACGGTGGCGCCGTCTTGATATGATGAAACATCACCTGAAGGTGATTGCCCAGAAACGGCTTATAGCCGGTGAGCATCTCAAAGAGGATGATCCCCAGCGAATAGAGATCGGAG
>SKNI01000552.1 GCA_007120615.1 Myxococcales bacterium
TCGTCTTGCACTTCTTCAAGGGGAGTAAGCTCGGCCGGTTCCCGATCTTCGAGTCTCAACAGCATATAGGCAAAGTCGGTCTCCACCTCTCGCAGGTCGCCAGGTTCGGCGTCGGCGAGGGCCTGGGCGACGGCTTGATCCATATTATCGGGACTGTTCCAGTCCATCAGTCCACCTTCATCGCGGGCAAAGTCCTCGGAGAGTTCTTGTGCGACGGTGGCGAAGTCTTCGCCGTCTTCCATAATGCGGTCGCGAGCCTGCTCGTAGTTGCGTTGAGCTTCCTCGGCGCCGGTGTCTTCGCTCGGTTTTACGATATAGACCCGACGAATCTGAAGGCGTTCCTCCGATTCATAATCACTCTGGTTCTCTTCGTAATACTCGCGGACCCGGTCCTGGTTATCGGCCAGAAACGCCTCCACGGCTTCATCGGTGATTCCGACGGCATCGGTGAGGAGTTCCTCGGAGAATTTGACGAATTCCAGATTCACCTTGGTATTTCGAAGGCGATTGAGTTCATCGATCTCATCGGGGGTGACGTTGATCTGCATATCGAGCATCGACAGATATTTGCGGGCCAGGAGCTCTTTGCGCTTGAACTCCTCATACCGATTGATGGGAACGCGCAGTCCATTCTGAACGTAGCGCTCATAAAACGACCCATCGAATTCGCCGGTGCTTCCGTAGCTGCTCAGGAACTCCACGTTGCGATTGGCGTCCATGAGGTATTCGACGAATTCTTCATCGCTGACTCGCAGTCCGGCCTCCCGGGCTCGCTCGGCGAGGAGGTGGGTCGTGATGACCACCTTTAGCGCTTCGGCTTGCTGGTTGAAGCGTTGATCGTCATCGATGGTTCGTTGGCCACCAAAATACCGATTGTAGATGACGTTTACATCTTCGGTGTAAATATCATCACCGTGGACGCTGGCCATCAGGGCCCGGCCTCCACCGGCGGTACACCCGTCTGCGGGCACGCCGAAGAATACGGCAAAAAAGACGATCAGCACACCGACCAGGATATACGAAAGGCCGCTTTGTGTTGAATTGCGAATCTGTTCCATCAAGGCCATGCGACGTTACTCCTGCTATTTTTTCCGATCGTTTCTCGCCACAGATCATATCTAATCCTCAGCTTTCTGAGGAATCAAACTGAGCGAAGGTGGGTTAAATTCCACCGGGTGGCTCAAGGCGGGGGATGTTAACGAGTCGACTTCCCGTTGGCAAGCTGCGAGGTAAACCCGCAGGCTACTCCCTGTCAACTGACGATTGGTTGCAATTATTCGTTCCGGCCGATCTAAAGAGAAGGGCGCGAGGTTTGCTGCGGTGGTGGCGCCGGTGGTGAAAAAGAGGAAAGTAGCGCCCCCGCAGTGGAAGATAGAGCCTCGGGTGATAAGAAAAGGAAAGATGGCCTTTTTTCTTGTATTGGTCTAGAGTTCTTTGTTAGGACCGGCTTGAAAGAGATCGGATGCAACGATCGCGCAGCGCCACTTCGCATCGGCGAATCATCGGCGCAACTTCAAACCGGCTCGGATCGACGTGGGACTTGATCGAAGGACGGTGTCGGTATGGCCGATGCCTCGATCTTCGGTGGGTTTCGTCGGGAAGTAAGTTTCGGATAAAAGGCGGCATATGTTCAATAAGCTCCTTGGGCTTTTCAGTGACGATTTAGCGATCGACCTGGGAACAGCTAATACTCTGGTGTTCGCGAAGGGAAAGGGAATCGTCTGCTGTGAGCCATCGGTGGTGGCGGTGCAGAAGGATGCCCGTGGCGGTAAACGGGTCAAAGCGGTGGGACGGGTCGCCAAGGAGATGCTTGGCCGTACGCCCGGAAGTATTGTGGCCATTCGTCCGATGAAAGACGGGGTCATCGCCGACTTTGAGATCACCGAGGCGATGCTGCGCTATTTCATCGGCCGGGCTCATAACCGGCGAAAGCTCTACGCTCCGCGGATCATCATCTGTGTGCCCTACGGGATCACGGAGGTGGAGAAGCGGGCGGTACGGGAATCCGCCCATCAGGCGGGAGCCCGCGACGTATATCTGATAGAAGAGCCGATGGCAGCGGCGATCGGAGCGGGGATGCCCATCGCCGAGCCCTCGGGAAATATGATCGTCGATGTCGGCGGTGGTACCACGGAGGTCGCCGTCATCAGCCTCTCGGGGATTGTCTATTCTCAGTCGGCCCGAGTCGGCGGCGATAAGATGGATGAGGCGATCATCCAGCATATGAAACGAAAATATAATCTTCTCGTCGGGGAACGCACCGCCGAGATGATCAAATGCACCATCGGGACGGCCTATCCCACCGAAGAAGTCATGACGATGGAGGTCAAGGGGCGGGACCTGGTTGCCGGACTGCCCAAGACTCTGGAGGTCAACTCCGATGAGATTCGGGACGCCCTCCAGGAGCCGATCAATGCGATCGTGGAAGCGGTTCGGATCGCTCTGGAGCGAACTCCGCCGGAGTTGTCGGCCGATATTGTGGACAAGGGAATTGTTCTGGCCGGCGGTGGGGCATTGTTGAAGAATCTCGATATTTTATTGAGGGAAGAGACGGGGCTGCCGGTTTTAATCGCCGATGACCCGATGTCGGCGGTGGTGCTGGGGAGCGGTCAGACTCTCGATGAGATGGAGCTGTTGGAAGAAGTGGCCGACCAGAATTATTAAGGTGGCCCCGCAACCGATCCCGGTACGGTTCAGGTTGAATGACCCCGATTTTTTGCGACGGAATCGTTCATGCTCGCATGGGTAAAATATCACCGCCGTAAGCTAACTGCGCTGGTGCTCATCTGTGTCCCTCTCTTTGTGGTGGCCTCATCGGCGGGAGCCAGCGTGGGGGAGTCGACCACAACTCCGGTGCGATGGGCTGGAGGGCTGATGGGGGGCTTCCAGGCGGGAATGCACTCGGTGATCGGAACGACGGGAGGGTTTTTCAGAACTCTCACCGGTGGCGACCAGAGTGGAGAGATTGAAGAGTTACGCCTGGAAGTAGAGCAACTTCGCGAGGAAAAGACACGCCTCATCGGGGTCCTTCAGGAGAACTCCCGCCTTCGGGGGATGGTGGGGTTTCAACAGACCCACCCGGAGTTCGACCTGGTGGCGGCCGAGGTCATCGCCCGAGATATCTCGCCATTTTTTCGGGTCATCAAGATCAAAATTCGATCCTCGCAGCCCCTGGAGCCTCGAATGCCGGTGGTTTCCGCGCAGGGGGTAGTCGGTCAGGTGCATCGGGTATATGAAGGGTATGCCGATGTGATTCTGGTCTCCGATCCTCGCAGTCGCATCGACGCCATCAGTCAGCGAAACCGCACGCTCGGAGTGATCGAGGGGCTTGGCCATGAGGCCGATTATCGTGCTCGAGTTGCCTATGTCACCGAGCGCGATGAGGTTCGGGTCGGCGACACAATGGTGACCAGTGGGATGGGGGGTGTCTTTCCCCGAGAATTGATCGTCGGGGAGATCGTTGAGGTCGACCTAAACACGGAGGGACTCTTTCAGGAGGTCGTTATCGAACCGACCGTTGATTTTGCACGTCTGGAAGAGGTCTTTGTCATCACCAACGTCGAATAAGGCCTGCTTATGCCCGCGGTTGTCGTTTTTCTGGTCGCCCTGGGGGTGATGACGGCAGAAGGGGTATTTCTGGGAGCCTTTGGTGTCGAGGGCTGGGCTCTGCATACACCGCTGGCGATCGCGATTTATCTGGGATTGGAGAGGGACTTTGTCGCCGGGGGGCTAATCCTTGCGACGTTATTATTGCCCATTGAGTGGCTGGTCGTCGGGGTGCAGGGAGTCTACAGTCTGGCACTGGTGTTGGTCTTCTTTTTGATGTGCGGGTTGCGGGGGCAGATTCAGCCGGGGTGGGGGATCGCCCGGGGAATCGTGGCAGCGCTGGGGTCTGTGCTTCATAGCGTCGTCTTGATGGCGACCTTCTTTTTGATGGCCGAGACGGGCACCCGGTTTATTGCGGCGGTGGGGTGGAAGATGTTGAGTTCGGCGCTGGTGGTCGCGGTGGTGACTCTTTTATTGGGGAAAGTATTTGCCAGATTGGATCGCTTAATGGATCCTGGAAGAGGGCGTAATTCACTGGAGTTTTAAACGGGTTACCATAGGCTGTTGGAGTAACCCGCCGGGTAAATGGGAAGTGATGTGGTAGTAAGAGATATCCCAAAACGAGGTCGGCAGGGGGAGCTCTCCAGTTATGAAGGGCGCTATCTATGGTTGCTCTTATTTTGCATTCTGGCATTTACGGGCATTGCTTTTCGCCTGTGGCATATCCAGGTGGTGGAAGGGGAGAAGTATTTTCGCGCCAGTACCCAGAATATTATCCGCCAGGTGGAAGTGCAGGCTCCCCGGGGCCAGATTCTGGACCGAAATCAGGTGCCCCTGGCCGAAAATCGACCATCTTTTGATGTCTACCTGGACCCCTTTATCTTTCTGCGCCACGCTGATGAAGAGGTGTATGGTTTATTGAAGTCTTATTTGCACCTTTCTTCGGAGGATCTTCGGCGGGTCCGGCAGCGAGCGGAGGCCCGGGATGGAGAAGTCCTGGTCCGACGAGATGTGGCGCGCAGTGATATCGCGAGGCTGGAAGAAGATCAGATGCGCCTTCCCGGCCTGGAGGTGAGGGCGAGTTCCCAGCGTCATTATCCGCTGCACCACGTCAGCGCCCATACCCTTGGGTTCGTCGCCGAGGTGAGTCAGACAGAGCTGACCAGTCTTCGAAACTATGGCTACCGCCCGGGAGATTACACCGGGAGAATGGGGCTGGAGCGGGCCTTCGATGAAATCCTACACGGCTCTCCGGGGATCGATCGAAGGGTCGTCGATGCCCGAGGAAATCGGCTGGGAGAGTCCCAGACCCGGTTTTTGATCGGCGAATACCAGAAGGTTCGTCCCATCCCGGGGCGAAATGTGGTGACCACTCTGGACGCCGATTTAATGGTCATGATCGATGAAGCGGTCCGAGATTATCCGGGCCTCCGGGAAGACCGGTCCACCAGAGAATCGGAATCCCCCGCTCAACGGCGATTGCCCGGGCTTTCCCGGCGGCGGCGGCGGCATCGGAGAGGCAGTACGGCAGGAAACTGTTGAAGAAGGAATACCTGACGCCGGAAACCGTCCAGAGCATTTCCGGGTCATCGTGAACTTCA
>SKNI01000297.1 GCA_007120615.1 Myxococcales bacterium
ATATGCCAGTGGAGCCGACCCCGAACCGTTAGAGCCCTTCTCCGAAACGGACCTCCCCTTCGTAACGGTTCAACTCCCGGTCTACAACGAGCGTTATGTGGTGGAACGTCTCATCGACGCCGCCTGCGCCCTGGATTATCCCGCAGATCGCCTCGAGATTCAGGTCTTGGATGACTCCACCGATGATACCACCGAGCGCGCCGCCCGCCTGGTGAAGAGCTGGCAAAAAAAGGGCGTCAATATCGAGCTCATCCACCGCACCGACCGCCAGGGTTATAAAGCCGGCGCGCTTCAGCATGGGTTGCAGCGCTCCCGAGGCGAATTTGTAGCGATCTTCGACGCCGATTTCATTCCCCAGCCCCAATTTCTTCGCGAATCAATTCATCATTTTTCCGACCCCAAGATCGGGATGGTGCAGGCGCGCTGGTCCTACCTCAATCGAGACTACAGCCTTTTGACCCGGGCCCAGGCCATCTTATTGGACGGCCATTTTATTCTGGAGCACACGGCCCGAAATCGATCGGAGCGCTTTTTCAACTTCAACGGAACCGCCGGGATCTGGCGACGCACCGCCATCGACGAAGCCGGCGGCTGGGAGCACCATACGCTCACCGAAGATCTGGATCTTTCCTATCGGGCTCAACTGGCGGGCTGGAAATTTCGCTATCTCAAGGACCTGGCCGTCCCCAGTGAAATCCCCGTGGAAATGAGCGCCTTTAAGAGCCAGCAGCACCGCTGGTCCAAGGGCGCCCTGCAGACGGCCCGCAAGATCTTACCCCGGGTCCTGAGGAGCGATTATTCCTGGAAGGTCAAAGTAGAAGCCTTCTATCACCTTACGGGAAACGTCGCCTATCTCTTGATGGTAGTACTGGCGGTGTTGATGCCCCTGGCCACGATGATCCGGATTCAGCAGGGCTGGTACGAAGTCTTATTGCTCGATCTTCCGATTTTCTTCGGAGCGACCTTCTCGGTCTGTTATTTTTACTGGATCTCCCAGCGAGAACAAGGCCGCTCTCGGCTGGAAACGCTGCGCCTTCTGCCGGCGGTGCTGGGTCTTGGGATCGGCGTCTCCGTTAACAACGCCCGTGGCGTCTTCGAGGCCATCATCGGCCACAAGACTCCCTTTGTGCGCACCCCCAAATACGCCATCAACCAGGTCGGCGAGAACTGGTCGGAGCGGCTTTATATCACCAAAGGATCGGTGATCCCCGCCGTGGAGTTAGCCCTGGGCTCGTGGTTTACCTATGCCATCTGGACCATTCTCACCGATCCGGCGCAACCGCTTGCCAGTCTTCCCTTCTTGATGCTCTTTCAATTTGGATTCTTCTACGTCGCCTTTGTGAGTATCGGACAAAATTTGCGCCGCAGCGACGCCGGTTCGCCGACATCAGCCCACCTGCCCTGATTCTAACTCGGAAGCTACCGCCAGCGCCTCCAGATAGCGCTCTGTAGCCTCGAAGGGGGATTCGGCACCCAGGATGCCACCGACTACCGCAACGCCAGCAGCACCGATCTCGATACAACTGCCGGCGTTCTCCGGGAGTACTCCGCCCAGGGCAAATACCGGCAGCGCCACCGACCGGGCAATGACACCGAACTCATCGAGGGTCATCGTCGGCCCGTAGCCCGCTTTGGAGACGCTCTCAAAGACCGGACCCAGGGTCACAAAGGCCCATCCCTCTCGCTCGCAGCGCTCTACTTCTTCGGCCGTGTGGCAGGATCGGCCGATAAGGGCCGACCGCCCCAATAATTGCTGTGCCTGTCTTCTCGACATCCCCGTCGACGGAAGATGCACCCCGTCACAGGCGAGTAGAAGTGCCAGATCGACGCGCCGATGAATCAGAAATACTCCTCCCACCGAATAGACCAGCGCTCCGATCTCTTTTCCCACCGTTAGGATTTCTTGATCCGTAGCCTGCCCGCCCCGAAGAGAGACCACCGTACCGCCGGCACGCAGAAAGTCCCGGACCACCGACAGAAGATCGACCTTCTGGGCCTGGGCCGTTTCCATATCGGCGATGAGATAGAGCATATTTGTGGGTTGGCCTATTGGTTTGTGGGTTGGCCTATTGGAAAGTGGTCGGTTAACTCTCGCTGTGAACCACGCCCTCCAGCGGTGACGAAGCCTGGGCGTAGAGTCGTTTCGGAATTCGACCGGATTGATAAGCCAGCCTCCCGGCCTCTACCGCCAGCTTAAAGGCCCGGGCCATCGTCACGGGCTTCTCCGCTCCCGAGATCGCCGTATTCAACAGAACTCCGTCGCACCCCAACTCCATCGCCAACGTCGCATCAGAAGGCGTCCCCACCCCGGCGTCCAGAAGCATGGGCACCTCCAGGATCTCCCGAATGATTCGAAAATTATAAGGATTTCGAATCCCCATTCCACTTCCGATCGGCGAGCCCAGGGGCATCACCGCCGCACAGCCCAGGTCCTGTAATTTTCGACAGAGGACCGGATCATCGTTCGTATAAGCCATCACCACAAACCCGTCATCCACAAGGGCACCGGCCGCTTTGAGCAGCTCTTCCCCATCGGGCAACAACGTCTCGTCGTCGGCGATGACCTCCAATTTTATCAGATTCGTCTCCAACGCTTCTCGGGCCAGGTTTGCTGTCAGGATCGCGTCCTTGGCCGTGTAGCAGCCGGCGGTATTGGGCAAAAGCTCGTAGCGATCGGAGATCAACTCCAGAACCCCGGACTCGCTGGAAGCGTCGATATCGAGTCTTCGAATCGCAACCGTAACCAGGTCCGTACCGCTGGCTTCCAGCGCATCGAGCATCACCTGATAATTGGGATATTTCGCCGTCCCCACCAACAAACGACTGGAGAATTCATAGGGTCCCACTTTCCATCGATCGTCCATATCCCTTCCCTCTTTAGTCATCCGCCCTGAGTGGCTCGAATGATCTCGACCCGATCTCCATCGTTCACCGGCGACTCTCCCCATTTTCTTCGGGGCACCACCTCATCGTTCACCGCCACCGCCACCCCCCGCTTCTCCGTAATCTCAAGGAACACCATCAACTCCGCCACCGTTTGGGGGTTTTCGGAATCGAATCGCTGCACCTCTCCGTTGATCATAAGCTCCATACAAGACCTCGCCGGGGTATTCGGTCTGATTCGCCTCAACCCTGCCCTCAGCCCCCCGTTTATGCAAGGCTCCCCAATCCTCGATCCCGATCCCGATCCCAAAATTTATAGCGCCCCGTCCAACCTCGCGTTATGGTCACCTCCCAAAGCTCGCCGCCCGCTGCCGCTCGAGATCCGATGACCGAACCGACCGAAGAAAATCCCTCGGAGAAAAAGAAGGCCCCTCAGGGCACTACCGCCTCCGCTCTGGTGGCGGCAGGGATCTTTTTATCACGAATCGCCGGGTTGATTCGAGAGGGTGTATTCTCCTTTTTCTTCGGCACATCTCTCTACGCCGACGCCTTTCGCGCTGCTCTTCGCCTACCCAACGCCCTTCAAAACCTCTTGGGAGAGGGAACGCTCTCGGCCTCCTTTATCCCGGTCTACGCCGAGCTTTTGGAGGAGGGCCGAAAAGAAGACGCCGGACGCCTGGCGGGAGCGATCTTTTCGCTCCTCTTCACCCTGGCCATGGGGCTGGTTCTATTGGGTGTGATCTTTGCCCCCTTTCTGGTGAGCGTCTTCACCCCCGGTTTTGAGGGGGAACGAAGAGATATCACCATCACATTGGTGCGCATCCTCTTTCCCATGACCGGCTTTCTGGTGCTCTATGCCTGGACTCTGGGGATCTTAAACAGTCACCGCAAATTCTTCCTCTCCTACGTGGCGCCGGTGCTGTGGAATGGAGCGATCATCGCCACGATGCTGCTCTTTGGGTGGCGAATGGAGCAGGACGCCCTGGTCATCGCCCTGGCCTGGGGCGCTTTTCTGGGCGGAGTGTTGCAATTTGCCATTCAACTGCCCTGGGTGTTTCGGCTGGAGAAGAATCTGGTCTGGACCTTCGCCCGCGATATGAAAGAGCGGGCCGAGGTGATCCGAAATGCGATCCCCGCCGTCCTGGGCCGAGGCGTGGTCCAGGTCAGCGGGTATCTGGACATGATCCTGGCCAGTCTTCTGGCCGTCGGCGGCGTGGCCGCGATTGCCTACGCTCAGACTCTTTATATGCTCCCGGTCAGCCTCTTCGGGATGTCGGTAGCAGCGGCGGAGTTGCCGGAGCTGTCCCGGCAGAGAAAACGGGGAGTCGAGATCTTGCGAGACCGGGCCAACGGGGCCCTTCGGCGGATGTATTTCTACGTGATCCCCTCGTTCTTTGGATTTCTGGCGCTGGGAGACGTGATCGTCGGGGCGCTTTATCAGCGCGGTGAGTTCGGCCGTCCCCAGACGATTCTGGTCGCCGCCACCCTTGCGGCGTATGCCATTGCATTGATGGCGACCACGGCAACCCGCCTGTACAACTCCACCTTCTTTGCCCTTCGCGATACCAAGACACCCGCCAAAGTGGCGGTATTGCGGGTTGCTGTGGCCGCGGTGTTGGGATTTATCCTGATGATTCAATTCGAAGCGGTGACCCTCTTCGGAGTAACGTTTGGCCCCGGTATTTTCTCGCACCTGGCCATCACCGACAGCCCCAACCCCGTTTTCTTCGGAGCCGTGGGGCTGGCCATGGGCTCGGGGATCGCGGCCTGGTTAGAGTGGTTTTTACTCCGGCGAACGCTGGCAAAGGAAATCGGCTCGTTAGGCGCAGGACTCCGTCCTCTCATTAAGCTCTTCGCCGCCGCCCTCTTAGCCACCGCCGCCGCCTGGGGCGTGCGTCTATTATTGCCCCCCATACATCCGATCTTGACCGCCGGTGTGGTGCTGGGAGCTTTTGTGGTGGTCTACTTCCCCCTGACCGCCGCGGTGGGCGTAGAAGAAGCGAGAGGGTGGTTTCGCCGGGCCCGCAGGTTGTTGCCCTGAGTCCAATTACTCGGAGGGGATCTCCGGCAGATCAAATTTCTCGGTCACCTCAAATGAGATGATCTCCACCTGATGGAGCAGATAAACCGTGCGGTACACCGTCTCGTGTTGATCGTGAGGGAATTTCCCGAGCAACGTGCGCAGCGTATCTCCAGACTCCAGCTCGTTGAACACCCGTAATTCACGGGCTCTGAGACCGAGTCGATCGACGGCAAAG
>SKNI01000714.1 GCA_007120615.1 Myxococcales bacterium
GGTCTCGGCGATAGCATCTCCCCAGGACATGCTCGACTGCTGGACTTCGGCGGGCTCTTCAACTTCTTCGACCTTCGCCGGGGCCGCCGCGGCCGTCTTCTTGGTGACCGTCCTCACATTGGAGCGCAGGGGAACGGTCTTGGCCGACGCCTCCGGTCCCGCGATTCGCTCGATCTCCGAGAGAGCAAGCCGGCCGCTGGAAGCGTCAAGGCTTCGCTCCATTCGCAGGTCCGAAAAGGAGTCGATCACAAATTCACAACTCACCACGTCGGCTCTTCGCAGTTGGCCACCCACGACCTGGGCGCCAAGCGGACCCATCACGTTGAATAGGGCGTCCAGCCGAAGAACCACCTCATCTCCCAGCATCGAGATATTGCCGTTAAGGTTGACCAGATCGAAGCTGCCCTCCCCATCGACGATGGTCTGATAGGACTGGGTCTCGGCGTCAAACCGGACCAACTCGATCGCCCGAAACTGGCCGACCGCCCGAATTTCGCCGGCTTTTACGCCCTTCTTCTTACAGATTTCACTGAGGGCATCGACGAACTCCTCGCCGTCATCGAGAGTACCCACCAGTCGTTCGCTTGCATTGGAGATTCGAAAAATCACAGTAGAGTCCTTTTGTTGCTCAGTTCCTTACCACATTTCGTAAGCGGTATGCCCTAAAATTGGTCCTCAATCAACCGAGCAGAGAGACTCAGGATTCCTTGACACACTCCATCTTACTTGTCGGGGGTCTGCTCCGGGTAATTATTCTCTCGCCAGGCTCCCATGCTGCCCTCAAAATAAACGACGTCCTCGCCCCCCTGCCTCTGGAGGATGCTGGCCGCCACCGCCGCCCGAGCTCCGCTGCCGCAATACACCACCAGCGGTTGCCCTCGGGGGATGTCGGCGAGAACCTCCTGAAATGTGGTGATCGGAAAATGCTGGGCCTGCGGGATATGACCTTCCAGAAATTCATTTTTGCTGCGGACGTCGATGAAACGAGCTGCTTCCTTCTGCCAGATCTCCAACGCCTCCTCGGCTTCCACGGCGGGCATCTTCACCACGTCGCGATGATCCTCGAGATCGGAGAACGGTATGAATCCCACAAAGTCGTCCTGACCGATGCGCAGCAGAATATCACCGGCTTCATCCGCCGAAGTAGTCTCGTCGGTGATCAAGACGATGGACTCGGGCTCCGGCATTACCCAGCCGGCCCAGGTAGCCAATTTGGGCCCCAGCGGAAGATGGATTGCGCTCTTTAGATGGCCGTCGGAAAAGTCCTCTCGAGACCGCAGGTCCACGGCGATCGCCCCGTTCTCCAGAGCGGTCGGAAAATAGGACCGGGTCAGCCTCGGCGGACGCCGCTGCACGTTGCGAAGGGGAAACCCATCTCGGTTCCACTCCTTCATGCGCCCAAAATAGGTCGGTGAATCAGGCTGACCCTCCAGAATATATTCGATGAATCCCTCTCGGTCCTCGGAGCGCATAAACGCTCCCCAGGGCCGGTGTTTTAATTCATAGCCCAACGTGGTGCAGGGCAGCGCTCCCAGGGATCTCCCGCAGGCCGAACCGGCCCCGTGTCCGGGCCAGATGGGAACGTCGTGGGGTACCCGGTCCACAAAGCTCTTCAGGCTGTCAAAGAGGACCGCTGCGGTCTTCTTCATGCTGCCCTTCTCGATCCCTGTAGTATCCAACAAATCAGGACGCCCCGGGGTACCCACGAAGAGAAAGTCCCCCGTAAGAATCAGAGACACGGCGTCGGTCTCGTCGTCGTAGAAGGCATAGCTCAAATGCTCCGGAGTATGTCCCGGCGTATGCACCGCTTCGACATGAACCTTGCCCACGGCAAATCGCTCACCATCCTGAAGGAGACGTTGCTCAAAGGATTGAAGGCCGCTGTATTGCCAGTCCGTGCCCCCCTCGGTGGAGACCACAAGGGTAGCCCCGATGGCGGCGGCCAACTCCCGAGCCCCCGAGAGATAGTCGGCGTGAATATGGGTCTCGGCGACCACTTCCACTCTCAAACCCTGAGCCCGGGCGTAATCCAGATAGACCTGGTAGTCCCGTCGGGGGTCGACGACCAATGCTTTTTTGGTCTTGGAACAGCCCACCAGAAAAGAGGCCTGGGCGAGGTCTCGATCGTAGAAACGTCTGAAAATCATGGGGTTGCCTTATGGATAAGATTCGGGCTTTGGGAATCAGCGCTTTCGGGTCTCGACAAGCTAAGCACCGATCCGCGATTCTGTAGATCGTTGTCTGTGATCGTGATCGTGATCGTGATCGAGATCGTGATCGAGATCGTGATCGATGGTCATAATAAGGTTGACCCCGAGCGCCCAAGCATTATCGTCAGTCCCCCGATGTGATAGCTGGGATAAATGGATCAATGGCAGGAGTAAGATGACCAGGCGACGCAAGATTCCCGTAGTTCCCAATTCTATAGTTGACCGCGATGGAGCGCCCCACTTTGGCAGTTTTAGTGGAGAGTTGCCCACGGTGGCCCTGGATCGGTTGCGCGGGGAATACGCTCCGGCCTGGTGGAAGTGGAAGATCCGGCGAAAGCGGTGGCATTATGTCATCGCCGTCACCGACGAGGTGATCCTGTGTCAGGCGGTCGTCGACGGGCGGTATTTCGGGCAATCCTTTTTCTACGCCGTCGACCTCTATGAGGAGCGAGTCGTCGTCCACAACACATTTACCGGCCTCCCCGACATTCAAGCCCGGGTCAACGACCGGCCTGCTCGGGGACACCTGGCGGCTTTCGGGGCCCCCGGTGTTCATCTATCCACCCACCGTGGGCCCGTCAGCGATCCCTATCAGTGGAAAGCGACGCTCAACTCCTTTATCACCGGAGAGCCCGGCGGACTCACCCTGGACGCCCAGATCGATCCTCGCGGCCAGTCTCCGGCGTTGACCGTGATCGCTCCCGTGCTCGACGGTGGCATTGTAAACGTCACCCAGAAATGGGCCGGCCTCCCTACCACCGGCCGCCTGAAAGTGGGCTCTCGCTCCTATCGCCTCGACGACGGGGTGGCCGGGCTGGACTATACTCAGGGGATTTTAGGCCGTCGTACCGCCTGGCGCTGGTCGATGGCCCTCGGTCATCTCAGCGATGGTCGCCGGGTGGGGATCAATCTGGTGGCCGGGTTCAACGATGATCACCCCACGGCAAACGAAAACGCCCTCTGGGTTGGCGACCGCCTGATCCCTTTGGAACGGGCAGAATTCGAGTTCGAAAAAGACGATCCCTCCCGTCCCTGGTCGGTGCGCACCTTCGACGGGGTCGTGGATCTCTATTTTCAGCCCTATTATGTCCACCGAGACGTCCGAAATATGGGCGTGATCAACAGCTATTTTATCCAGCCCGCCGGGCGCTTCGACGGACGGATTGTGCTCGACGGCACAACCCATCATGTGGTCCTCCACGGGGTCACCGAAGACCAGGATGTGCGCTGGTGATGTTGTCGCCGGGCTCATGTGGCATTATGCTTGTCGCGGTCAAGCCATCATATGCCCTCAACGAGCCGGGATACCATGCGAAATTTTCCCACCGAATTCTGGAAGCGCTTTCAAGACTTCAAGGACGCCCCCGCTATCTACACCCTGGAGGACGATAGCCTCCAGACCCTGACCTATTGGGCCTGGACCCGGCGGATTCAGAACCTGGCGATGGGGCTCATGGAAGCAGGCCTGACGCCGGGTACCCGTGTGGGTTTTCTCGCCCCCAACGGCCGGGACTGGCTCGATGTGGCGGTGGCGACCTGGCTGGTAGGCGGGTGTATCGTGCCCCTGGTTCCGGGGCGAGATCGGCGGGAATCGCTTCGATGCCTCGGCCGAAGCGGGTGCGACTGGATCGTGATGGTCGATGAGATCGCTCAAGGCAAACTGAGAGGGCCGGGCGGCCAATTGCCGCCTCATCTACACTTCGTCCTCTTCGACAGCGATAGCTCCGATGACCATACCCATCCCATCGAAGAATTAGAGGAGACCGGAAGAAGCCTGATTCGCCGTGGGAGAACCCGGCAACTGGCCGAGAGAATTTACGGATTAAAGCCTCAGGACCCGGTGCTCATCCTCTTCGATCCCGAACCCGATGACGATGCCCAGGGCGCGTTTTTTTCGGGACAAAAAATCGCTCATCACCTCGACGGCATCGCCCGCCAGATGGCCCTGACTAAAGAGGACGAAGAGATCACCCTCGCTTCGGCCCTCTCCTTTGGATGGTTCTCCAGCTTCCTGATCACCGCCGCCACGCTCTACGCCGGAAAATCCATCGCCCTTTCGCCGACCCTTCGAGACTTAAGTGATGAGGTGGAGAAACTCCGACCGACTCATCTGATCTGTGGTCCGGCCTATCTGAGCCAACTGGCCGATCGCTGGCAACAGCGCCTTGATAACGCTCCGGACATGATCCGCCGGCTTGCCGGAGATGCCGAAATCGACCCGGAAAGCACTGATATTGTCAGTCTTTTGGGCAGTCTCGGGTCCGTGGGAGAACGAGCGGCCAGACGGTTTTTATACGATCCCATCCGCGAAGAGTTCGGCGGTCGACTCCAGGCGATTCAGGTCACCGATGGCCATTGCCCGGCCGGCCTGGCTGAGATTCTGGATAAAGCCGGCATCGCCCTGCTCGGCCACTTCGGGGTCCCCGAAGCCGGTGTCACCCACCTGGAACACCCCGGCGCTCATCGCCCGAACTCCGCGGGGCGCCCCATCGAGGGTATCGCCACCAAGATTGACGGGGCCAAAACCGGTAAGACCGGTGAAGTTCTGGTGCGTGGAGACCTTCTATTTGACGGATACTGGGCCGGCGACGGACCTCGTAAGGTCGATGAAGACGGCTGGCTTCACACCGGTCGTCGGGGGCGTCTGGAGTCGGGGTTTTTATTCCTCGAAGACCCCTGAAATAGACGCAATGTTATCGAACCTGGGCCTCAGACGTTATATTTGCACCGCACTTCTCTCTCTACTAGACTGCGACTGACCTTTGAAGATTTGCCAGACCTGTAATTTTTTAGGACGTGGAGCCAACACGATGACGATTCGTCCCACAATCTCAGCACTGATCGCGGTCGGATGTACCGTACTCATAGGCTGTGGGGAACTTGAAAACCTTGCCGGAACCGATATCTCAGGCACCGTCCAGGGCCAA
>SKNI01000303.1 GCA_007120615.1 Myxococcales bacterium
ACCGCCTGTTGTCGATGGGGCGAGTCTTTAAGGGTTGTGACGCTGTGAGTTGACCGTCGTCGTCTGCTCCGGGGTATCCGCCAGATTATCATGCTCTCCGGTGCTCTCACTGGTATGAAAGAGTCTTAGATAATGTCCCACCTCGTGGCCGATCAGTACAAACGCACACGCCGTTGCCGTCAAGGCGCTCAGTCTAAGCGCCGCGCCGAGCGTGAGCGAGGCCTCTGTAGCCGGGGATAGAGCGAGGCGTAGTTTCAGCCGAGCCATCCCCGGGGTCGGCGTGGGAGTGCTGGAACTTCGCACTCTATTCGATCGTGGGAGCCTGGAAAGATTTCTAAAAAGAAGCGTGGTTCAGGTCTGTCACGATCGCAGAAAGCAGGGAGTTCAGGATTGTCACGATCGAAGAGACCACCGAGTCCAGGGCTTAGACGTCGACCCCGGGGATGGCGGAATGGCTCAAACAGCGAGCCATTCCTCTATCCCCGGCTACAGAGGCCTACGCTGCGCTCCGGCGCGGCGCAAAACTGCGCGCCTTGACGGCAGCTGCTCGGAGACGTGAGGTGGAGACTTTTGTTCGTGGAGGGTGCTCGAAGTCCAGACCCTGTAGCACCTCGTCTTTCATAGCCCCGAAGCCGACCGATGGACGTCAAAACCGAAAGGTCGCTCCCAACTGGGGTCCGCTGGTGTGGATCTGGAGATTGAGTTCCTCACTGGCGAAGTCGATGTAGAGATGGCGATAACCGAGTTCGAGCCCCACCCGGTTGAGCGAGAGGCCGACGGCTCCGTAGAGCTGCCAGGTGACCTGGGAGGCCCTTCCGAAGCCGGCTCCGCCAAAGTCGGCATAGAGAGGAAAGTAGATCGGCAGCGGGGTCTCGACGCGGCCGCGGACGCCGATCAGCGGGTCCACCCATCGCTGGCGAGTGAGCAGATCGGCGTGAACGAAGCGAAGTCCCACCATAGGCCCCAGGGAAAAATATCGATGGGGCTCAAATAACCAGTTCATCATGGTGGTGGAGACGAACCGGCGTTCCTGAAGGGTGGGCTCTTCGGAGTCGATCTGCGCGGTCTCGTAGTCCAGATAATTGAGGTCCACCAGCAGGCTGACCCGACACCAACCGACCTCGGCGGAGAACCCCACGCCGGGATCAATATTGTTGAGCATCTGTGCCGTATTGGCGTTGACCGCGGTGGTGGTATCGAAGGCCTCGACATCGCCGAAGATGCCGGGGGTCCACAGATAGGGGGTGACGTTGAAAAACCATCGGTGGTCCACGAAGCGGTAGGGTTCGGCTTTGCAGGGGTCGGCGCTACCGGTGTCATATCGGGAGGTGTCTTCCGCGGCGGCGATTCCACACCACAACAGGATAAACCCGATCACAATGACAGAAGATGTGCTCCGTACTAACGTGTTCATCTCTTCCCCCCAGGTTATGGTTTTCAGCGCTGTCCAATGGAAAGCGTTTATACTGAAGTTACACACCGATCGCGATTCGGGGACTTTCCAGGCGGAGCATCTCTTGACGGGATGTCGGTCCTGGCCAACTATGAATTCATATCACCCACAAGCCTGGCGCAGGATACCGGGTCAACTCGATGCCAAAGTGAGACCAAGATGAATACGGACGACCAGATTTCCCGGCCTGACTCCCATTCTCCGGATGGCGACGGTCCCCGACCGGGCCAGCAACGAGCCAGAAAGCCCGCTAAAAAGAAGGGCATGAGTCCCCTGTTGATGGTGATCCTGGTCTTCGTGGGGCTGGGCGGTCTGGGGTTTCTACTCTGCCTCGGCGGCGGGTTCTTTCTCTACAGTCAGTCCGATTTTGAATTCGACGACGATCCCGAGGTCGTCATCTCGCAGACCGCCGAGATGATGGAGATCGAGATTATGGAGGGTCTGGAGCCGGTCAGTTCGGTCCATATCAATATGCTGGTGATGTCGATTACGGTCGTCGGATACGAACGAGAAGAGGGCGGTGCGTTTTTGCTGCTTGGCGAGGTCGATGTGGCGATGAGCGCCATGGATGATGAGGAGATGGAGCGGGAGGTGCGTGGTTCGCTGGCCGGTGAGGACAATTCTCTTCGGGTTGAAGAGGTGGAGGTTCGAGACTTCGAGATTCGCGGGGAAACTGTGGAATTTGAATTTGCTCGCGGTGAAGACCGAGAGACGGGGACTCCCGCTCGGGAGGTCTCCGGTGTATTTGCCGGGCGGTCCGGTAAGCGAGCCATCATGATGCTGCAGATGGAGGAGGAGCATTATGATGATGAGGCCGTTATTGCCATGATCGAGTCGATTCGGTGAGGGAGGCTAACCGAAAGGTCAGCTTTGTGGTGGAGAGTCCTTCGTTTTATTGGAATCGACCTCTGGCTCACCCCCCTCGAAAGTGGAACCTTGACTCTAGATAATCCTATTTTTATCTTGGGGTACTTCTTTTCAACATGGCAGCAGATTGCTGCAGATAAAAATCGGTGAGTACATGAAGGTTATTTGGCGTATTGTTATATTGTTTTTGAGCGTGATTTTTGCAGCAGGCTGCGGGCTCTTTACGGATCTGGAAAACATTGATTTTGACGGGGAAATTATCGAGAGCGATGCCGGTAATGGGGACGGCCCGGGCGACTCCGATGGCGATGGGGATGGCGATGAGCCCGACGGTGGGGATAGCGACACTGGTGATTCGGACGGCGACGGAGAGGATGATCAATTTGTCCTGGAGGTCGAATCTTTCTGGCGTCAGGTCGTAGATAGCGGCGGCGATCAATATGAAGTCTTTGGGGAGGTCACGATCGATATTTTGTGCCAACCGCAAGAGTGCGAGTTGGTCGAGTGCGTCTTCGAGGTCCCCGGGGCTTCGGAGCGAATCATCGATCCCTGTGCGGAACAAGTGGTCGAACGGCTACCCCTCACGACAGATTGGGATTTTACGGTCACCGCAGAACTGAATGAGGAAATACGGCAAAAGGCCATTTCCGGTCGGGTCAGCGTGGAGCCATTTGAGTCGAGGTGGGCCCCGAGCGAGGACCAACAGGTCGTTTTGCCACTCGTGGGTGGGGGAGATTATGACTTCATCGTAGAGCGCGAGGGGAGCGGGCAAGTCGTCCATATCACCGATGGTGCCGACGCTGTGATCACAGACATTTTGGAGGAAACCACTCTCTCGATCCGTGGCACCATCGAAGGGTGGTCGTTTCGAGAGAGTGACCATGACACCGATGCGACCACTCTGATTAAAGTTCAGAAGTGGGGGCCGCTGTTATTGGGACCCGACACGACGGGTCATTTTCAGGGAGCTTCCAACCTTCAGATCACCGCGGATGATTGGCCCGATTTGAGCGAGGTGACCTCCCTGGCCCACTCGTTTCGAGGGACTGTTAACCTGGACGAGATCCCGGGAGTAGAGGACTGGGAGGTGGCCCATATCACCGATATGAGGTCATTATTTATGGAATCGGCATTCGCCGGAGAGCTTAACCCCTGGGACGTATCATCGGTGACCGATATGAGTTCGATGTTTCGGGAGGCGCAGTCTTTCAATGGGGAGATCGATACCTGGGACGTGTCTTCGGTGACCGATATGAGTTCGATGTTTTCTCAAGCCGTTGAATTTGATCGTGCGATAGGAGATTGGGACGTATCGTCGGTGACCGATATGAGTTCGATGTTTCAGGCAGCCGAATCATTCAACCAGGTGGTCGGCGGTTGGGATGTATCTTCGGTTACGGATATGAGTTTTATGTTCGATGGGGCCACTGGCTTCGATGGAAGGGTCGAAAATTGGGAGGTTTCATCGGTGACCACCATGGAGAGCATATTTCGGGAGGCCGCTCTGACGGACACCAATTATAGTCGATTACTCGACTCATGGAGTGAACAGGACGTTCAAGATGGGGTCAATTTTCATGCAGGCGGGGCCAGGCCCAGCGAACCGGAAGCGGAAGGTTGGCGAGAGATGTTGGTCGATGAATTCTGTTGGATAATCGAAGACGGAGATGGAGTTCATGAGGGTGATAATTGTGATTGAGATGAATGGTTGAAAATGTTGATGAGAAGAAGAGGAGAAAGTCATGAAATGTATGGGAAGGGTAGGGCGTAGTCGTTTTTCAATTTTGTTGAAGGTTTTGTCTGTTATTGTCGCTATCGGATTGATGATCGGCTGTGGTTCTGATCCGGAGACAGGGACGGAAGTTCCCGATGCAGGGTTCGATGTCGGGGCCGATTCCGGTGAGGGGGATGCCGGCGATGGAGATGGAGATGGCGCAGGGGATGCGGACGCCGGTAATGGCGACCTCGATCCCGACGCCAATGGTGGAGATGCGGATACTGGCGATTCCGATCCCGATCCCGATCCCGATCCGGAAGTGACGGTGGAAGTCGAAGGGAGCTGGAAGCAAGTCTTTAGCGATGACGATGAGATCGTGGCGGAGCTCACTTTCGAATACGGATGTGAACCCGAAGAGTGCGAATTGGTAGAATGCTCCTTGCGGCATGAGTCCGTAGGGGGGCCGGCGATTCATGACTGTGATTCTCCCTACGTCGACGAAGTGATCCTTGAGGGGGGCTGGATCTATTCGGTGACCGCAGAAGTTGGGGAGAATACGGTTACCGAAGAAGCCCGGGTTGACGTAACGAGCTTTGAGCCCTTTCTGACGGTCTGGGATACAACCCAGGAGGGGGTGAGCGAGAGCAACGAGATTCGACTGCCCCTTCGGCTGACTGGAGAATACGATTTCGTGGTCGACTGGGGTGACGGCACGAGAGATGAAATTACTGACTTTGACGACCCGGAAGCAACCCGGACCTACGACGAGGAAGGGGTCTACGAGGTGATGATTATCGGGAACCTCGACGGCTGGAGGTTCGCCTCCAACGACGACGACGGAGATGCCCCGAAATTATTGGAGATCAAATCCTGGGGACCCATCACCTTTGGCAGCAATGCCGACGGATATTTCCGAGGTGCTTATAATCTGGAGATCACTGCAGATGATGCTCCCGATTTATCCAATATAACGACATTGGCCGATGCCTTTCGAGGGTGTGAGAGTCTGACGACGATCTCCAGTATTGAGAATTGGGATGTCTCCAATATCGAGGATATGAGTGGCCTTTTTCGCGATGCTAGTAATTTCA
>SKNI01000299.1 GCA_007120615.1 Myxococcales bacterium
ACCGGGAGGTTGGCCACATGGGCAAATCCCAGATATCCGCGGCGCTGGGATTTAGAGGTAAGCTCCAAGACACGCCGAAACATGGGGGCGGCATCTTCGACGCGGTTCTGAGCCAGACGAACCATTCCCAGGTTGATGAGAATGACGATGTCTTCTTCGAGGCCCAGTCTCCGGTCGATATCGTGGGACTTCTGGTAGGCGGCCTCGGCTTCGTCGTAGCGCTCTTGAAGGCGGTGGATTTCGCCGAGATTGTTGAGGCAATTGGCTACACCCCTGAGGTCGCCGTGTTCTTCAAAGACGCTGCGAGCATTCTCCAGCTTTGCATGAGCCCGGTTGGTTTCGCCGGTGATGGTGTAGAGGGCGCCCAGAGCTTTGTCCACCCGGGCCAGGTCCAGGGAGGCGTCGATACGGGAGAAGAGAGTATGAGCCCGGTTATAGGCCTTCTCGGAATCGAAATATTCACCACCCCAATAATGGAGGTTGGCGCGAATCAAATAAGCCTGGGCGCGGCCGTGAGTATCGCCGAGTTGTTGGTAGAGGGTTCGAGCCTCTTCGATAAATATCAGACCTTGAGGCAGATGTCCGCGGCGGGTGGCGA
Source organism: Myxococcales bacterium (assembly GCA_007120615.1). Lineage (GTDB taxonomy): Bacteria > Myxococcota_A > Bradymonadia > Bradymonadales > Bradymonadaceae > SKNI01. The sequence goes on from SKNI01000299.1 coordinate 599, forward strand.
CGGTGGCCCGTTGAGCGAGGGTTTCGGCGAGTAAGTCGGGGCGGTTGTGGGCCCTGGCGGTATTTTCGGCGTGCTCCAATAATTGATCGGCAGGGGCCAACTCGTCCTGTCGAATCAGAGTCTCGGCTCGTTTGATCCATCCCCGGGCGCGGCGTGGATCGTCGGTGGGAGCGCCGAGTTGATTGAGGAGGTCTTGATAGAGTTCAAATTGGGCGTGTGCTTGCTCGAAGTCACAGGCGGTGCAGGACTGGGAGGCCGCCCGCACCTGGGGATCGAGTGCTTCTTCGAGAAAGCCTGCGGCAATCAAATGGCGGCTGACCCGCCGGGCGAGCCCCGGGTGATCTTCGGTGTAGAGAAGAGGAAGGGCGCGAGCACAACTGAGGTGGTGTTCTTGGAGGCGACCGTTTTTCTCGGCGGTGTGAACCAGGGTCTCTCGAAATGCCTGATGGTGAAAGCTCCAGCCTCCCGCCGAAAGCACGACCAGGTCGTTTGCGACCATGGAGTCCAGGACCAGAAGGGGAAGTGGAAGAGAGCGCCTGGAGCAGATGGAGGACCACTCTCGGCGTTGAACGTCGGTTCCGAGAACGGCGGCCACTTCCAGTGCCAGAAGGGCGTTGGTGGGAGCGGCGTCCAGGTCTTGCTGGACCAATTTGGTGAGGCGATCGCGAAAGACGGCCTGGAGACCATCGGGGAGAGGAGCTTTTTCGCCGCGACGAAGACGAAAGCCGTTATGTCCCAGCTCCAAGACTCTTCGCTCAACCCAGTCACCCACGAGTTGGACGGCGTAGAGAGGATTGCCGCCGGTGCGATCAGCGACCTGCTCCACCAGCTCCTCTTCCAGGCTGAGCATTCGATTGATGAGCATGCGATGTTCATCGGGAGGGAGAGGGCCGATGGTGAGGGTCGTGGTTTGCTCGTGATTGGCGAGCTCCTTTAGCTTCTGGCGAGCTACAGGGCGATCGACGAGGGCGTCGGTCTGGACGGTGCCGATGATGAGCAACGGCATTCGCTGCTCGGTGGAGGCATTGAGCAGGTATTCGAGGGTGTTGAGGGTGTCATTACCCCATTGAAGATCGTCGAGGAAGAGAATGAGGGGACGCCCGTGGCTCATGCGGCGCAAAAACCGCAGGATGACAGCGTGTCGCTCCTGGGGGGTGCGAAAGCGAATACGGGCATCTTCTTCGCGGTAATCGGCGACGATCGCCGGGGTAATGATCTCGGTGATGGCCAGGCAATCGTGGAGGGCATCGGGGTCGAGGTTTCGATCGTGGAGGCTGTGGCGGACTCTCTCCAGGACCTCTTCTCGGTCGAGGCCGTTACAGCGGAGGTGGTCGGCGAACATGGCGCCGAGGCCGTCCTGGCGTCCGCCCATGGGGCTATGGGTGGCGCGAAGGGGAGTGGCGGTCCCCAATTCGTGGGCTCGCTCGCTGATCCAGGCTGCCAGCCGAGTCTTTCCGGTTCCCGTGGGGCCCCGCAACAAAATCGTCTGAGGTCGGCCCGTTCTGGCGACCTGACGCAGTAATTCCCAGATGCGATCGCGTTTCTTATGGCGTCCCACAAATGGGATCTGGCGCAGACCGAAGAGCCCCAGTCCGACGCCGACCAGATCGGCCGAGAGAGGGGGCGGTTCTTTTCGATGCCAGCTTAAGGGGATGTGAAAGACCTCGGGAGGTGCGGCGCGGCGGGGTTTTCGACTTGGCCGCTCCAGAGCCCGAAGTTCCGGGACCGAAGGGGCGCTCATCACGTCGCTGATGATCTCGGTCATCCCCATATCGGAGCCGTCATCGAGGCTCAAAAAGCTCTCGTCGAGAGGGGACTTAAACCTCAATGGAGGGGGATCGGTGATGCGCTCTTTGCCGGCCGGGTCACCAAGGGCAAAAAGGGCCCGAGCAGCGTCGGCGGCTCGCTGGAATCGATCGCTAGCGTTTTTGGCCAACAGCCGGCCCAGCCAGACCCCGAATCCGGCGGGTAAGTCGAAGGAAGCATGAAGCGGTGGAAGGGGCTCGCTTAAATGGCTCTCCAGGATCTCATCGGTGCTCTCCCCGTTAAAGGGAGGCTCCCCGTCGACCAGCCAGTAGGACATGCACCCCAGGGCGTAGAGGTCGGTCCAGGGACCCTGATCTCGCCATTGTCCGGTGATCTGCTCGGGAGACATAAATCGGGGGGTACCCGAGATCTTGCGAGCCAGAAAATCGGACTCTCGAGGGTCGTCGAGGGCGTGGGCGAGTCCAAAGTCGGTGAGTTTGAGTTGTCGGCCGTCGGGTCCGTCGACGAAGAGAACGTTCGCCGGTTTCAAGTCCCGATGGACCACGCCTCGAGCGTGGGAATGGGAGAGGGCATCGAGGATTCGGACCAGGATATTTCTCACATGCCACCAGTCCAGAACATCGCGATCCAATTCCTGGAGGCTGTGGGAGGCCAGTTCCATGGCGAGCCAGGACGATCCGGGGATAAACCGCTGTCCGCTGGCCTCAGCCACCTCAGAAGAGACTTCCCCGCAATCAAAAACCATGATCAGGCCGGGGTGGTGCAGGCGTGCGACGGCGCGGATTTCCTGGCGAAGGGCGGAGCGAAACTCAGGGTCACGTGCCCGTCGAGCGTTGAGGATCTTGATCGCCACGGGAAGATTTCGCTCAACATGAATCGCCCGAAACACCTCTCCCATGCCCCCCTTGCCTACGGCAGCGAGGAGTTGAAAGGCGCCAAAATCAAGGGGCAAGCTGGAGGTAACCACGAAGTGTCCGGCGTGATCGAGGGAGCTACAAGATAATTATTCTCTTCCATTGTAGCTCAGGAAGGGCCACAGGGGAAATTCATATCCGTCCAACCTCACTTTGCCCAATTTTTAAGGTTTCGAAAGTAAATCTGGTTTAGTTGTCGACCTCGAAGCGCCACTTGTTCGCGACCGAGGACTCTACAAGTGCCACAGGGTCGCAATCTAACACATCTTCATCGGAAGGTACGAAGATCGCCTCCGTGCGGTCCCCGTGGATGAGCTGGTATTCCCCGACGTCCAGTGCCTCGACGGGACAGGAGACCAACCCAAACTCCTCTGCTCCGGTGGTGTCCTCTGTGTGATCTGTTCTTTTGACGACGAACTCGCTGGTAACGTGCAGCTGGTTCTGGTGGACCGTGACTGAACAGGCGGCAGAGATGGGCTCGTGCGTGGGCTGGGGATGAAAGTAGTCGAGTACAAGAAGCTCTAGCGGCTGGTTTGCCGGTATCCCAGGATCTGATTCTCCCAGAGATCTCAGGCACAACTCCCCCCGATCCTCGTGGGTCTCGATCTCGCTGGGAGTGCAGCCAGGCACGGCGAACATGAGCAGAAATAAGAGCGTACGGTAATTCTTAAAAAACAACATAAATCCTCCGTCTGGGTAGGGTTTGTCTTCAGATTCAGAACTGATCGGGATCCTCGGAATACAAGATGGAATTCATGAACACCGTGGCGGAGGTCGCGGGCCACATCATGGCGTTGGCAGTCACACGCACAACGAGACAGCGCCCGTGGATTTGCGTAGTAGGGTTGTCGAGCCGAATGCGCTGCTTGCGCATATTGGAGGTAGCTGCGGTGCGGATGATCTGCTCGCCACCGCCGCTGGGACATTCGTCGACCACTTGCACCGTGAAATTGTGGGTGTAGTGGTTGTTTTGAACGAGGAATAGAGAGGGGATCGTGACGACGACTTTCGCACCCGTTAGATTGGAGCTGATTGGAACCGCGTTTGTAAGTTGGAACTCATAGGTTTCTTGTTCCACCATCTCGCGCTGTCGATTCCGATACGCCCACGTGCTCCCAAGAGAGTCTGGATGGCGCCAAAACGCGCGGGCCCGCCCAAATCCCGACTGGGTGGATACGGTCCACCCGAAGTAGGCATTGGGATTGGTAGAGCCACTGTAACCATCGCCGAAAAGAAGGATGTGATTCTGAACCCTTCCGGGATTCCACGCTGTATTGTGGGCGCCGATATCGGCCAGCCATTCACGAGTCAGCCCTGCGAGACCAGCGACGTGAGGAGCCGCGAAACTTGTTCCCGAAGCGCTGTGTCCATAGTCCACTTGGTTTGTGGGTAAGAGCGCAATTCGTCCTGGGGCCATGACATCCAGGAGACGCAACTGAGTCGAGTGGTAGGAAGAGCATCCAGGTGCAGAGCAGTAGGAAGCAGGCCTGCTGCCGGTGCTCGACGTCGGCCAACGAGTAGAAGAACGATAGTCGTACTGACCGATGCCACTGGTTAGTGCCCGTAGATTTCCCACACTCAAGACGTGGGGGTGCGAAGCCGGTTCTTTAACCGTACAGCCTGACTCTTCGCCAGCGTTCCCTGCAGCTCCCACAAGAATCACTCCAGCATGATGTGCGCTCGTCAAAGCTGTCGCTCGACCGCAGGGATTCGCCGTAAGATCGCAATGCTCAGAAGGGCCACTGAAGCTCATGTTCAGCACGTCGACTCCCATCTCCACCATCTGCTCGATCCCGTTTACGGAAGCACATTGACTGGTCTGCCAGGGCCAGAATCCGGACTCGTA
>SKNI01000548.1 GCA_007120615.1 Myxococcales bacterium
CTCTCCTCTCTCCTCTCTCCTCTCTCCTCTCTCCTCTCTCCTCTCTCCTCTCTCCTCTCTCCTCTCTCCTCTCGGCTCTACCGATACTCAAACACCGCTCGCGACTCATGGTTCCGATGCAGAACCACCGAGTCCACATCAGAGCCCTCTCCCGCGCGCTGCAGACCCTCTCCGGCATAGATTCGAGCCGGGGTGGGAAGAAACGACCGGTCCATGGCCCGGACGACGACCGAGCGGCTTGCGCCTTCGGGCAGCGGGTCGAGGTCGTAGCGGACAAAGGCTGCGGCCATTAGCCGGCCGTTCTCGTTTCGCAGGCGCACCTCGGGTGTGCCGGTCCTCGGCGTTTCGCCCTCTACTTCGAATTGAAGGCCGTCGAGGACTCGGGACAACACTGCTCGAGAGGCCATCGCCGCCAGGGGGCCGGACATATCGTGGTGGAGTCCGAATTGGGTCAAAAAGAGGTTGCTCCGTGGACCGGGGGCCTCGGTATAGAAGATCACGATATCCAGATGCTCGGGAAAGACCTGGACCAGGACCTGACGCTCCGGCTCAAACTCGTGGGCCTGCGCCGTCGGCGCTGCCAGTAGTCCCGAGAGGGCGGCAACGCCGACGGCGGTCAAGAATACGAGGAGGGATCGAAGTGCCATGGTGAAAGACTCAGTGCGAATGTCCACCCCAGTGCTCAAAGAGGAGGCGGGCGTCACGGAACTCGCCTTGCTCGCGCTCGATGATGGAGTGCTCATGAAGGTGAAGGGGCACGCTCTGGGCGTCCAGTCTCGACTCGCCAAATGGCACAAAGTCATGCAGAGAGCGGGCCTCCATGGATTGCATCGTACCGTCCACGCATCTCGCAAGGGGCGGCTCCGGGGGCTCAAATTCGGTGCGTCCGTCGCCGCTTGCGTCGTGGACCACCCAGATGGGATTGGTGAATACCAGGGGGCGAATCTCGGTGAGTTCCGTGGGGGAGAGGCCCTCGATGGCGCCGCCGAATCCGAAGGCTCCAGCCAGACTTCCGATGACCTGATCGAAAGCGATCTGAGGGATCTCGGCCGGCTGAACCACGGGGAAGAGGTTATTGTCGCCCTCGGCTTCCACCACAAACCAGGTGTCCTGGTCCATGGGCAGGGTCACCGACTCCGACCAGGTTCCATCGTCGTCCAGGGTGATGACGCCTTCATAGACCGACTCGCCATTTGCCACGATGGTAAAGCGGTCCACGCCCACCCAGGAGGCCGCTTCGGCATAGAGATCGAGGGTGACCTCGCCGCTATCGGTGACCACGGTGCTGCCGATGGGCTCCCCGTTAATCGACATATTGAAGAAGGGTCCGTTGGTGATGATGGCGTGGTGATCCTGCAGGGCGCGAGCCAATTGATCGGAGTGCAACTTCTGGGGATCATTTTGTCCGGCCCAGATATAATTCTTGGGGAAGCCGGGCTCGGGATCGCCCATTCCGCCGGCCCGGTGACTGTCGGAGTTACCGGTGATCGTATAGCGCTTATAGGTGCCGTCGGGACGTCGGTAATTTAAGAAATTATACCAGTCGTCGAGAGCCCCGGGGTAGGCGACGTCGTCATCGTCACAGAGGATGACCCCTTTTTGTTCGGGGAGGGCGTCGTATTGCTCCTCGGTCAGTTGATCTCGGACCTCCTGGGGCATATCGACCTTGTCATAGGGCATTCGATAATGGCGCAGGAGGTGAATTCGTTTGCCGTTGTAGATCTCGATGGCGTCGAAGTCGTAGCTGAAGGTGCTCTCATATTCGCCGTCGACCTCTCGAATAAACGCCGGCCCGTTGGGGCTCGCAGCAGCGGCAAAGAGGGTGTCACTCAAGTCCGTTGGGTCCGCCGTATTGATGGGAAGTTCGGCAACTCCCGTGAGGGGATCGACGTAATGCTGGTTGAAATATCCCAGGAGAGAATCGCGGGGATGGTTGACCTGAATGATCGTGTCCTCTCCGGCGGTTCCGATGGCCCGAAGATCATCAAAGATCTGCTGGGGAGGCACGTTTTGCCATTTGATCGAGCCTCGATTCATCGACGCGATATCCTGACGCAGGGGGAAGGCGTTGAAGTGGCCGGCCTCAAAGGTGGTGGACTCCAATCCGATGATCGAACGCAAAAAGGGCTGGAGGTTATTTCGGTGAATATAGGGCATGAAGTCGGAGATATAATTATGATCGGAGGCCACGGCGACCTCGACGCCTTCTGCGGCCACGCTGATGACGCGGTCGTTGTAGTTGAGTCCGCTGTCGATGGAGCCCTGGGCGTGGAGGTGGAGATCGGCGCTCAGATAGCCGTCGGCCTGCACGGTTCGGTGGATCTGGGCGTTGAACCGGGCGACGGCGCCGGGTTTGACCTCGATGGTCTTCTCAAAGAGCTCGTATTCGGCGCCGCGGCTGACATAAGCGGTGTAGGTTCCCGGTCTTGCCCGGGTCGAAAAGCGGCCGTCGGCGCTGGCAAAGGAGATATCCTCGATGAAGCGTCGCGGGGTGGTGTCATCGGGATCGTAGGAGACGAACTCGCTGGGGCGCCAGTGTTCTCGAACCGAGAGATCGAAGAGAAAATGTCGGGTATCCAGGCCCGGCTGGGGTTCGTATTCGCCAACCAGTGTTAATTTTGCGGGCAGTGGATTGCCACTCTGATCGACGACGAAGCCCTCTACTCGACCCGGGGCCGGGGCGAAGAATTCGAGGCGAGTCGTGGATTCGCCGACCTCGAAGGGTTGGAGGTCGCTGGTGGGGCCGTCGTCGCGGACCCGGTAGCAATATTGTCCCGGGGTAAGCTGCATCTCGAAATAGCCCTCGGAGTTGGTATGGGCCTGACTGTAGAGGTGGGGGCTATCGTCATCGGTCTCGGCGCAGGCCGAAGCAGCGTCGGGGGCTCCTTCGATGCCCTCGTAGACAAAGATCTGGGCGAGCTCACCGGTGGGCTGGCCGTCGAATTCGTGAAAGACCCGTCCCGTAACGGTGACCGTATCTTGCTGGCGGATGCGAAAGAGCTCGTCTCGGACACTGGCGACGTCTCCGGAGCCAATGATGAGATAGTTGGCCGAGGTGAAGCGGTCGGGGTGTTCGCTGCGAGTATCGACACAGGTATCGTATTCCTCTTCGCACTCGGTTGCCCGGGCGGTGCAGGAAGCGGTGCTGGCGTCCTCGTGAAGCTCGGCCAGGCAATTGGCCTCCAACTCTCCACAGACCTCGGCGGCGGGGCGTTCGGGGTCGCAGAAGGAGGGGGCCAGACGCCGGGGGACTTCGCTGGTGAAGGCTCCGGCAAACCCCGACGCGTAGAATAAAAAGAGGAGGTCGTCGGGATTGTTCTCGCCGTAAAACTCCTGCTTATTGTGAACGAAGTTGGAGTCGGCGTCGGGGGCCGAGGCGAATCCGTAGCTGATTCCACGGTCGCTGGAGGTGGCGATCATATCGACGACGTGGCCGGGGATGGCGGGGAGCTCCACGGGCTCTTCGTAGAGATCTTCCATGCCGAACCGAATATCGTAGCCGATGCCCGGAACGAAGAGGTTGTTGAGCGCGCCAAAGCCGATGACCATTCCCGTGGGAACGGTGAAATTACTCAGGTTGATATCATCGAGAAAGGCGTTGAGAGCATTGATGATGTCGCGGTTGGGGAAGGTCAAAGAGGCCATGCTCTCGTTGACCATCTCCGACTCCACGCGCACATGGCTTGCTCCGGGCTCCAGGATATAGCGCGCCGTAAACGTGACCAGGGGCTCGCCGTCGGAGGTTGGGATCTCACCACCCAGCAGGTCGCCGAGGCTGGCCTCATAGGCGTTGACCATGGCGTGGTTGAAAAAGCGCAGCATGGTCACAAATTCGCCACCTCGACCCCGCACTTCGATGATCGCCGCTTCCCCGTTGGTGCCGTCGTTAACGACGACGATCTCTTCCGGGTCGACGACCTCGAGGAAATACGCCGGAAAGAGCTCTCCGAAGGTATCCCGACCATTGCCGCCGAAGGGAGTCGCTCGATCATCGTGGCGGACCAGATCGGCGTCGATCAACGATCCGCCGAAGAGGCCGGAGCCTCGATTGAACGACTTATCCTGGATGACCAGACGGATCTTGTCGTTCTCCATCATATAGTCGCCCACATCACCGAGGGCGGTAGGGCCGCCGATGAGCTGGGACCGATGGGTCACCTGTTGGGCGCGAGCGAACCCCTCGGGCTCGGGATCTTCGTCCTCACAGGCGGTCAAAAAGATCGCTCCGCCGGCCAGAAGGGCGGCCATCAAAAGTGTGATAAGGGGCCCGTAATGCGCCCGGCGCGTGGTGCTGGTTGTTTTTTGCATGATAAATTCGCTGGGATCCAAAGTGAGAACTACCACTGAAGCTGGACGAGAAGATCGAGGCGGTTGTTATCGAGTCGCACCGCTTCTTCTTCGAGAGCGATCGTATAATTGGCCATCAACCGAAGGGGATAGTCGTCGGCGTTATAATTGAGGCCAATGGTGTGGTGCGTGCGGGCGTCGTTATCGAAGAAGAGGTCGTCTCCGTCGGCCTGATGTTGAAACGTGGGGTCATAAAAAGCGAAACGATAAGCCGGCTGCAGACCGAAGAAAGGCTCTTCGTAGGCGAGCTGAACCTGATAGCCCATGGCGGTTACCTCGGGATCTTGTTCGATATCCGGGGTTTCCCGACTCTGGGAGAGGACGTTGGCCAAAAGAGTCACCCCGTAGGCTTTTACCTGAAGGTCGGCGGTCCAGCCCCAGATCATGCGATCCACCCGGTTGGGCGGGTCCCCGAAGGTGGTGTCGTTGTGGAAGGCGCCGCCGCCGAGGGCGACCATATCTTCCCAGTGCAAGACGAGACGCCCAAAGTAGGCCAGGCGGTCGTTATCATTGAGGGAGCGATTGGCGCCGTTTCCGTTGACGACAGCCGCGGCGTAGCTGACCCCTGGTCCTTCTGCTTTCTGGGAGTCGGAGGCCAGAGGGAAGATATTGCCCCGGGCCTGAAGTCCGACCTGACGTCCCTGTCCGAGACCTTCCACATTGAAGCCCTCCACGTTCTGAACGCCCCGATTGGCCACAGACCGGTCCACAAAGAGCAGGCTCGATGCCGAGATCAGGTCTTCGGCGTCGTACGGAGCTTTGAATTGACCGAGGTTGA
>SKNI01000037.1 GCA_007120615.1 Myxococcales bacterium
TTGGAGATTACGAGCCCTATCAGCCCCAGGATCCCGGCGATGCCGTATATCACAGCTGCGAGTCCAGCGATTTCGACGGCATCGAGCAACCTAATTTCGCCGTCAGCTCCGGTGGGAATTACGTGCTCGCCACCAGCCCCTCCGCCGAGATCTCTTCCGTCACGCTGCCCTCTTCCAGCCATCACGCTCACTTCATTGAACACGCCGACGACGGATATTCCGGATTCATCATCTCCACAAGCCCTCGCTCCGGTCAGACCACTCCTCAGCATACTGCGGACTGGCTCTTCGACACGGTCAGCGACATCCCGGGCTACCAGACGACTCGAGAAGGCCATGGTCTCACCTACCAGGCTCACGATTATTATTCCGGCTCCATCCTCAACCACGTCTCCATCACCACCGACGACGCTCCGGGAGTGGTGCGCGATAATCTTGTGGGCCGTATCTTTGGAATTGCGGCCTCTGATCTCTCCTACGACCTCGACGACGAGGCCCCTGCGGACGGCTCCGGTGTGCATCTGACCTATAAGACCCTCTGGCGCAGCGACAGCCAGGTGATCATCGTCGGCGGCATCACCACCGGCGACCTCCAGGCCCAACACGACAGCAATGCCCGCTTTGCCATCCAAGATCTGGCCGGGGGGACCGCCTTGGCACTGGCCGGCGAAACCATGACCGACGAGTGCGTCTCCCTGGAACTCACCGACTCCACCGAGATCGATATTATCATCTCCCTGGACGCCTCGGGCTCGATGTCGGATGTACAGAATTCTCTGGCCGGCTTTGCCGACGATCTCGTCGATATCCTCAACGCCAGCGGCGTGGACTGGCGCGTCGGAGTCACCGGCGTGGACTGTGATGAGATTCGAGAAGACGACGCCCTGAGCCACGAGTTCCGAGCCCTCTGGCCCGACCCCGATGACTGGGACGGCGGAAACTTTCCGATTCCCTTCCCCGGAATGGAGGACTTCGACACCCCCTGCAGAAATCCCGACGGCCTTGGAGGCATCGGCGGCGGTGATAACAACGGCCGTCTGATGAATGGCACCTTTACGACCAGCGCTCAGGAGATCAGCGATCGCATGGGAATGGTCAGCACCACCGGACTGGAATACACCCTGACCATGGGCATCGCCGCCATCGATCACAGCCTGCCCCGGGCCAATAACGACCCCTCTAAGATCCGCTCCAACGCCGCCGTGGTCGTCATCGCCGTCACCGATGAAAACGAGCAGCTGTTCAAAGACGCATTCAGCTGGATTCAGGGTGAAAACCACTCCATCTCCTCTTCGGAGCGAGCGGAGATGGAAGCGTTCATCGATCCCTGGCTGGGCTATCTCCATCGCCCCGACATCGGCGCCACCGTCTTCGGTCTGTACTGGGTCCCGGGCACCGAATGCGAAGGGGGCATCGACGTCGCCCACGGAATCCACCATGTCGTGGAGCAGACCGGCGGTCACGGAGACTCGATCTGCAGTCCCGACATCACCGATTCCTTCACCGAGATCACAAACGCCTCTCTCGACATCACCACCGGCCTTCGCCTGATCGGAAACCCCCTGGGCAGCTCGGTCACCGTAGACGTCGTCGATGTCAGCGATCAGAGCGTCTCCCCCCTCCCCCGAAGCATCAGCGATGGATTCGACTTCGACTCCACTCAAAGCAGCCTCTACTTTGAAGGCCCTAGCACTCCCGAGATCGGACAACGGGTCGTGGTGCCCTATCTACAGTGGAATAGAACCATCATCCCCTGCAGTTCTGATGCTATCTGTGAGTCCGGTGGGAAACTCCTCAAATGCACCGATGGTATCTGTCGGTAACGGCTCTTCATCACCACCTTAATTATGAGCGAATCAAACCTTGAGCGACACAAAAGATAACTCCCAAACAACTCCTTCTCTGTGGGCGCGAATCCGCTCCCACAGAGCGGGCCGGTGGGGGATAGACATCGCCATCGTCCTGGTGATCTTCTCTCTTATCACCGCCTATCAGACCCGAGATCTTCTCGACGGTGACGATCCCCTGCCGCCTATGGAATTGGTCAGCCTCGACGGGACTAATCTGAACCTCGAGGATATCGATACCCGGCGCACCATCATTTATTTCTGGGCCACCTGGTGCGGGGCCTGCAGTATGCAGTCCGGAGCTATCTCCAATCTCTACAACCGAGAAGACGACGACCTCACCATCATCAGCGTGGTCCTCCACTATGAGAGTGAAGAACAGGTCCGAGCCTATGTAGAGCGAGAAGAGATCGACTATCCCGTCTACCTCGGCACCGATAGCCAGGCCCACCGCTTCAACGTCTCTTCTTTCCCCACCGTATATATCATCGACGACGACCGCCGCATCCGCCACGGACTGGTCGGCTATACCACCGGCATCGGTCTGCGCGCCCGCCTCTGGCTGTAGATCCTATTCGATCAAGAATGGGTCCAGGAGTCCATTGACCCGCCCGACCTCCCGGCGTAGGATGGCGCCCCAAACTTTGACGTCTGACGACGAAGGCAACTGCATTATGGCTCGTCGAAAAACCATCCGCGACATCCATCAACTCTACGCTGACCAGACCCCGATTACGATGGTCACGGCCTACGACTTTACCTTTGCTCGACTCGTCGAGAAGGCCGCCCTCGATATCATCCTCATCGGCGATAGTCTGGGCAACGTCATCCAGGGCCATGACACCACGGTTCCTGTGGAGGTGGACGATATTATCTACCACACCCGGGCTGTGATTCGAGGCAATCGTTCGGCCCATATTCTCTCTGATCTGCCCTTTATGAGCTATCAGGCCAGCGCCGAAGACGGGCTCAGAAATGCCGGACGACTCCTCAAAGAAGGTGGCGCTCAGGCCGTAAAATTGGAAGGCGGAGAGTCCCTCTGTCCCATGGTTCATCGAATGGTGGAAGCCGGAATTCCGGTGGTCGGCCACCTGGGACTTACCCCCCAGTCGGTGCACGCCTTCGGGGGCTACCGGGTTCAAGGGCGGGACGACGCCGCCGCCGAGCGCCTCCTGGCCGACGCCCGGGCTCTTCAGGACGCCGGCATCTATATGCTCGTGTTGGAGATGGTCCCCGCCGAATTGGCCCATCGGGTCACCGAACTCCTCTCCATCCCCACCATCGGGATCGGTGCCGGAAATCAGACCAGCGGACAGGTTTTGGTGATTCAAGATCTTCTCGGGATGAACACCGACTTCCAGCCCCGATTTGTGAAGCGATTCGCCCACCTGGAAGACACCATCGTCGACGCCTTAAGCGCGTATGGAGATGAGGTTCAATCCCGGGCATTTCCCGATGACGATCACGCCTATTGAGGTTGCTTCGTGGAGATCATCACCACCACTTCTGAGATGAGGCGGCTTCGGGCGGCCCTGCCTGGCAGCGTCGCATTTGTGCCGACCATGGGGTTTTTGCACGAAGGCCACCTGGCCCTGATGCGCGAAGGCCTCAGGCGTTGCGATCACCTGGTGGTGAGCATCTTTGTCAACCCCACCCAATTTGGCCCCGGCGAAGACATCGAAAAATACCCCCGGGATCCCGAAGGCGACGCTCAAAAATGTCGGGAGTTGGGCTGTGATTTTCTCTTCACTCCCACCGTCGATCAGATCTATTCCCCGGACCACTCCACCGTAATCAGCGTCAAGGGGCTGGGAAATACCCTCTGCGGCTCCAGCCGCCCCGGCCATTTTGACGGCGTCACCACGGTGGTCACTAAATTCTTCTCGATCCTCTCTCCCGATGTGGCGGTCTTCGGACAAAAAGACTACCAGCAACTGGCGATCGTTCGCCGGATGGTTCGAGATTTGAATCTTCCCGTCGAGATCGCCGACATCCCCACGGTCCGCGAACACGACGGGCTGGCCATGTCCAGCCGCAATCGATACCTCGACGACGAACAACGAGCCCAGGCGACCGTAATCAGCCGCGCACTTTTGACCGCGCACCGGGCCTACCAGGGAGAGAGCTTGCGAAAACCCTCCGCCCTCATCGAACGGGCTCGCGCCATCATCGAAGCCGACTCCGAGGGCCGCATCGACTATCTCCAACTGGTCGACCCCCACACCATGTTCCCCGTGGTTCAGGCCCCCGGCGAAGAAGATGGCGCTTTGCTGGCCACCGCTGTATTCTTCGACGGCACACGACTCATCGATAATATCCGTCTCGACCAACCCCTCCCCAAAGCCCTCCTTGGGGCACGGAGCGTGGCATGCCAATCCTGACCCGATCTACCTTTTCTCTCGTCCTGGTCTCCTTCTTACTTCTCGCCGCATGCGGAGAGGGGGACCAAGAAGAGCCGGCCGCCCAGGATCGCTGTGGATCTGATGGGTTTAAGTCTTTTCTCGTCGGCCATATCGACGACGACGGTGCTCGCACCCCGTTAAATATCACCACCAGCGGTGAGACCCCGGGCATCTCTAACGGACACGAGATACGGGTCCAGGTAGGCAGACTTGCTCCTCCCGGGAGCGACCGCGAAGAGCCGGTTCTGCTTCGAATCTATGACGCTAAGAGCGACGACGTGCTTCTTCGACGGATCTCGGAGTTGACCCTCGACGGCCCGTTGACCCTGGACGTCATCGATGCCTCTCAGGTCTCCGCCGGCAGTGAGGGACATACCGAACTCCGCGATTTTGATTGCGCCATCGACGACGGCACGATCTGTGTCCAATTTGGCTTCGATTCCGTCGGCGATAGATCCCTGCAGGACGACGACGAATTCGCATACAACGCCACCGGTGGCTCGGTGACCATCGACGGCGTCGACAATATTCGTCGCCTATTTACTGTACAATTGGACGTAGAATTGGGTCGAAACGTGCTCGGCTTCCAGGACGAGAGCACCGGAGCCGTTGAGGGTTGCCTCACTCCGAGATATGAGACCGGGACCGACTTCTGGCCTTTGAGTTAGCCCGGCCTACCTTCTGTCCACGCGCTCGAATACGATCGGTAGTCCTTGACAGCAAACAGGGCGACGTCTAATAACTGAATGGTCATTCATTCACTTCACGATCTTCTGCGAGTATGGCGATCACAGGATGGAAAGTCCGATGGCCCAACCAGACCGACAACGCAACACTTCTGAGAAACGAGAGCGCATCCTTCAAGGGGCGTTAAA
>SKNI01000582.1 GCA_007120615.1 Myxococcales bacterium
AGTCCGATGATCAAAAGGGTAATGGCCCCGATCCCGCCGACGGCCTGAGCACTCTCGAGGGCGACCTCCTGAAGATAGCTTGCCACCCCGGAAGCCACGTCGGGAAAGGCCTGCTGAATGGTATAGAAGAGTCCATCGGCCTGTCCGTCGAGGAGTCCGAACGCAGCCATCAGGGAGGCGGCCACCGTCAACAGGGGGACCACCGCCAGTACCGTAAAGAAGGCCAGTCCCGCCGCCATCATGGGACTTCGATCTCGATAGATCTCCCGGGTTGTGAAAAAAGTCAGGGCCACGGCCCCATGAAGTACGCGCTCTGATCGGGAGCGATCCTCCCAGGGACGCTCAAAAAATGATTCAACCCCTGTATTCCATCTCTCAACCAGGCGTTCTAGGTACGAAGTCATGGGTCGCCGCTATTAATGGATGCTCATTGATCCCAGGATAAGACTTTACCCCAGGAATACAAATTCTAACAACTCGTTGACTCATCAGCACGAGCACCAATACCAGCACCCGCACGAGAGAGAGTGTTTGACAATCTGGTGGGTCTCGGCTATCAGTCCCGTTCCGTTCCGTGAGAATGGAATGATTTTGTAGAAGAGCAACCAAGACACGAGAACTTCAAATCGAACGCAGATTTGGGACGCCTTCGGCGGGCCCGAACGTCAAATCAGGGATTTAGTATGGCCAAGAAAAAAGCAAAGATTGCAAGTAAGAAAAAGGGCCGCGCGACGACGAGAAGTTGCCCGGTCTGCGAATCGGAGATGCAGATGACCCGCGTGGTTCGGTATTCTGAAGGTCCCAGTGGAATGATCTGGGCCTGCACGAATACTTCATGTCTGGCATTGGTAAGCAAGCACGGAGCTCATGTGGGAAGCCTTCTCGACAAGGCGGTGTGAAATTCGGCAGTGGTAGGACTCGGGTTTCTGAGCTGATCTGTGGTCGGCGATGAAGAATCCCAACAGATATACCGAGGTCTATGGAAGAAAAACCCGCTCTATGCGGGTTTTTTTATTTCCCCAGCTCTCGAAGTTAGCTGCGGCCGATAGTGAGATGATCTTGAACCATCTTTTGGTTATAGTCGGACGATCAAAAGGATGGGTTTTTCCCTCAGCCAGCGACGGAGACAAGTTGCAACAAGCGATCTGGAAGGAGACGATGGATATTTTAACAAAGGGCACCGGGCAGTGGTTGCTGGCCGGATTTGCAATGGCGATGGTCTGGGGTGGCTTTATGGCCGCGGCCAACGCCGAGGGTGGAGGGGTTCTCTACTCTTATGAACAGGTCCGAGTGGCAGGTCAGGCGGAGAGGGTTCTGATTCCGGTGGCTGAAGATTCCCTGAGAGGGGAGGTCAATCAGCAGCTTCTGGAGCAGGCATTTGAGCGACTGCGGCGGGCGAAGCGGCCCACCTACGGAAATTCCTACGCCAATGTCAGCGGGCAAGTGCCCGGCTCGGGGCGGGTGGAAGTGCATATCCATGCCGACGTGGCTCAATTCGCCCCGATAATTATGGCGGAGGCGGTTTATACGCTTACGGAATTCGGGATCGATGAGGTGTACTTTCCGGGTCATACCGAAGAGGGTTTGACCCGCGCAGATATTCCATTTTCGGCCTATACACTGACCATTCCACTGTGGAAGGTCGTGCCCCCGGGAAAGGTGACCACCGCCCAGGTTCGGATGCCCGATGATAGTCTTGTGCCTATCGCCGCGATCAATCGTCAGTGGCAAAGTGACCGAGATGCACTGATCGACGGGGTATATTCCTATCTGGAGTCCGAACAGGATCACACGGTTCGCTCGGTGGTTCGAATTCTCGAGGATCTGGGAGATCTTCGGGTGGCTTCGATCACTCCACTACTGACCCATGACGCCGGGCGGGTTCGAGAGGCGACCCTTGAGCTTCTGGAAGGCTATGAGAATGACGAAGCCGTATTGGCCGCCATGGTCGGGGCTCTCAAGGAGGAGCGAAATAACTCCCTGGCCCGCAAAATGGCCGATTTTCTCGGGAAATCAAATAACGCTGTCATCAGTGTGGAGAAGCCCTTTTTTCTGATCGAGAGAGGGACCGATGAAGAGGCCGCTGAAGCGACCAAGAGTCTCTCCGGATTCTCCGATGAACCACGAGTGGTGGAGCAATTGAGTACCTCCCTTCGGGATGAGCGAAAGGACGTGGCCAGCGCCGCTGCAGCAGCGCTGGACGAGTTGGGAGTGCATCCCACGCGAATTTCTGCCCTGGATGATGAGAATGTGGACCGTGAGGTTCGCGAGAGATTGGCCGAAGACCTTGCGAGTACCGAAAACGGTGAGGAGATTCGTCTGGTAGGGCTCAGGTTTCTGGCGACCCATCGCTCCGGAGGTCATGCCAATCAGGCGATCGCCAAAATCGGGGGACTCTCGATCGAGGAGGCCCGCCGGGAAGTGGAGGGCTTTCTGAACGCCGATTCCCGTTCTCAACGTCTGGCCGCGGTGAACGTACTTCGAGAGCGCAACGACGTGGCCAGTGTGGAGGCGCTGGTGGCAGCGGCAGAGAGTCAGGAGGAGAGCCGTGAGATGCGCCAGGCTGGCTATGCGATTATGGTCTCCCAACCGCTGGCTACCATTCGAGAGCAAACCGAGGCTTCTTCGGCGGCCGTTCAACAGGTCGCATTTCAGGCTATCGGGGAGCGGGCCGCCAGTGACGGGGCCGGACGCGACGTAATGAGCACCGTGGAAGCGGGCACCGGTCATCGCTCCGCTGCGATTCGAGGAGCTGCGGCCCGGGCTCTGGGTGAGATCGGAGGGGACCAGGCGCTGGAGATTTTGTCGACGATGACCGAGGATTCCAGCGCAGTGGTCCGTCGAGACGTGGCCCTGGCCCTGGGGAGTTTCTCCGATGACGCCCACGGAGAAACCCTGGAGGGTTATCTCGACGATAGCGACCCTGAGGTCATCGCTGCCGCCATCGATGCGATGGAAAAGCGCGGTGACCAGCGTGCTTCGGAACGAATCCGTCAGATGGTCCGCCACGACAATCCCAGCGTGCGAAGCAGCGCTCTTCGGGCGGTGACCAGCTTCATCGATCAGAGCGATGAGACCACGGTGCGCCAACATATGGGGCTGTTAAGCGGTGCGGTCAATGACGAAAGTCAACTGGTGCAACTGGCGGCCCTGGAACAACTGGGTCGTTTTGAAATGGGAATGGCCGTGACCAATATTGCACTTCAAGTAGGAGCAGAAGATACGGCGATGCGAGTGGCCGCCATTCGGGCCCTCGGGGATACGGGACATCAAAGCGCCAGACGGCTTGTTGAGTCTGCCCTCGGGGATCAAGATCCGGAGGTCCGAAGAGAAGCCATCGAATCATTGACCCGCCTCGACGGGGCCGGGGCTCGATCGGATCTGGAGCAGCGCATGCAACGAGAGGACGATCCGGAGGTCATCGAATTTTTGCGCACTAAATTAGAGCAGATTTGACCTCCATCGGGGATATGATGCGAACCTGGTTTTTGGTGATCCTCCTGGTTGCAGCCTTCGGGCCTTCCATGGCTTGCGATCGGCCTCCTCCGCTAGATTCGACGCCGGAGCGGGCCGAAAAAGAGGTCGCTCCGGCCGTGGAAGAAGAGCCTGTGCGAGAGCGCTGCGTTATCGACGACCAATGCCACAGCTTTTATCGCTGCATTCAGCAGGAGTGCGCTGTGCCACCGGCGATCACAGGAGAAGCGGATTCCGATACTCCCCGGGTAATTTTTCGGGACGAGAACGAAAAGGTCTTGGCCCAATTCCATCTCGAGTTGGCCCTGACCGGGCAGGAACAGTCTCGAGGATTGATGCATCGAATTGAGATGCGAGATGAATGGGGAATGTTATTTATCTACCCCAGAGAGCAAAACCTCTCGTTCTGGATGAAGAATACCCTGATTTCGCTGGATATGATTTTTATCAACGCCGCCGGTGAGGTGGTGGGAGTGGTACACCAGGCAGAACCGGAGACACTGGATCCCCGCTCGGTGGGACGGCCGGCCCGATATGTTCTGGAAGTCAACGGTGGGTTGGCCGAACGATACGGAATTGACCGAGGCGCCCAGATGAGCCTGACCAATGTGGACAACCGTCACAAACCGCGTCCTTAATATCGCGCCGACCAGGGCCCATATCGTGGCCTGGGTGGCGGTGAATCTGGTCGCTCTGATCATGTCGTTCGTACCCCTGTTTAATCTGGTGGGGTATGAATCAGCGGCATTCTTCGGGGTGGTTCTGGGGATATTGGCGACGGGATTGACGGTTCACGTGGTGCGCTGCGGCCGGATCGAGGCACCGCTATCACCAAACCGAACGGTGGGACCGATAGCCGATTTTGGGAGGCTGGCTCTCAGCCATATCGCATTGGGGCTGGGGCCGCTTCTGATTTTATCGCTCAACGGGCTCAGAGTGTTGAATTGCGATTGGGGGGCGGGGTTTGGATTCTGGGCGCTGATTCCTCTGGGCGCGATTCTTCTGGGGCAGACGGCCGCCTGGGTCGCCCTGTGTATTGTGCCGGAGAGGCGTTTTGCCCCCTGGATTATCGCATTTTCGTTTCCCCTGGCCGACGCTGCAGCGCTGGCCTATCAACTGGCTTATCAGCCGCCAATTGTGGGCCATCAATGGTTTGTCGGCTATTTTGGAGGGTCGATCTACGATGAGGCGCTGGCGATTCCCTTGAGCCTTGTGGCGTACCGATCGCTTCATCTTCTGGCAGTGGTCTCAGTGGTAGCGGCGGTGGACGCGGCGTTTGGCCTGCGCCGAGGGAGGCTGATGAGCTGGACCATCGCTCTGGCCTTGGGTTCGGCGATGGCCTTTGGCTGGGGCTTTTCTCAGCGCGCGCAGGTGGGTATCTCCATTGACCGAGATCATATCATTGAGGAGTTGGGTGGGAAGGTGGAGACCGAGCATTTTATTATCTACTACCCCAATCGGGCCCGAAATATCGCTCAGCTCGATGAGCTTATCGACGATCATGAATTCCGTTATCACCAACTTCGCCAGTTTTTTGGCACCGATCCGGTGGCGGAGTCCGGCAGGAAAGTTCGCAGTTTCGTCTACTCCAACCGAGGCTCCAAAGGGGCGTTGATGGGGGGCCGGGATACGATGGTCGC
>SKNI01000357.1 GCA_007120615.1 Myxococcales bacterium
AAGAAAGAGTTGCCCCGAGGAAGGACGACGCTCAAAATTCGCCACAGCCGTTGATAGGGGCTGGCGGCGTGGTGGGACTCATCGGAAGAGTCCGGAGATTCACAGGCATCGGCGCGCATCGCGGTGCCCGTGGAGGGGTTGAGTGAATCGGTAAATGTTGCGGGTACTGAAGGACACCACCAGCTGGAGCAGCGCCTCTGGACCTGCAGATGGAGATGAGTCCCGCAGACCCAGCCTGAATTACCTACTCGACCGACGGGCTGGCCGACCACGACGGGATCGCCCTCCTCGACCAGGGAGGAATCGGCCTTCAAATGGAGCAGAAGAACGTCGTAGCCGTTGTCCATCTCGATGACCACATAATTGGCATCCCAGCCGAAGCGCGAATCGCAGCCGTAACGAGTGGAATCATCGCGCACTTTGCGAACGACCCCGTCGGCCGGAGCGGTCACCACCGTTCCCTTGGGAGTGGAGAAATCCCAGGCGTATCGACCCCAACCACTATGAGTGGATCCGTGGTTCCCCTGGCTGACGGAGTACTCCTCGTTGCATTCCCAGGGAATCTGCAGGTCGGTGACCACTGGCTGAGGCACTTCTGCCATCGTGAGCGCTGGCCAGAGTGTGGCCAGGGCGAGCATCAACAGTTGTACGATTTGAGACATACGACTCATAAGACTCCTGCACGGGAAATAATACCCGTGAATGGAGCCCTATCTTATCGCTCGTTTGTGGTCTGTAAAGTGTTGATTTTTTTACAGTTTCCAGCGATCGGCGAGTGCGGAGAGATCGCCGTTTACCTCGTGGAAGTCGGAGAGGAGGAGGTCCGCCCAGCTTCGTTTTTCATCGAGGCGCTCTTGGAGAGGAGCGAGAAAACCTGTTTCCGATGGGTGTCCTTCTTCGCTGGCGAGTCGGGAGAGTCCGGCGTCTGCGATCTCTACAATATTGGCGGCCAACTCATGGACCGGTCCGTATTTGGATTGGCCATGGATCCCGTCGACATAGCAGATCTCGGTGAGCGCTCGGTGGTCGACCTCAACGAGGGGGTAGAAGAGATCTTTGACGGCTTCTCGGGCCGCTTCGTCATAGAGCAGGCCCTTCCAGAGGGCGGGAAGGGCCAGGACGGCCTCTCGAGGACCTCCATCAGCACTGCGGACTTCCACAAATTGTTTGAGACGGATGTCGGGAAAAACCGTAGTGAGGTGGAGTTGGAAGTCGCCCATGGTAGCTTGGAGGCCTTCATAGCCATTGGCCATAAAGTCAGTAAAGGAATATCCGGCCATATCGATATAGTTGCCGCCCCGTTGAATGAAGAACATGGGAACGTTGAGCACATACTCGAGATAGTCCTGATAGCCCCAGTCCTGGCGATACATAAAGGAGGGGACACCGGTGCGGTCGGGGTCGGTGCGGGTCCAGATATAATTTCGATAGGATTGATAGCCCGTTGGTTCTCCCTCTCGAATGGGGCTATTGGCGAAGAGAGCGCCCACCACCGGACTGGCGAGGACACCGGTGTGGACCATATCGACGGCGTCTTCTTCGGAGGAAAAATCGAAGTTAGCCTGAATGGTACAGGTGGTTTTCATCATCCAATGGGCGAGATCTCCACGAGTCGGAAGGTAATCCCGCATGATTTGATAGCGCGACTTTGGCATCCAGGGGACGTCATCGAGGGAAACACAGGGGTTCATTCCCCAGATCACAAACGCCAGATCGTCATCGGCGACGGCTTTGAGCTCTTCGGTATGAGTGTCAAACTCCCGGGCGGTCTCAAAGACGGTCTTACAGAGAGCGCCGGAGAGCTCCAATTGGCCGCCTGGTTCCAGGGTAACAGCGCCGGACTCGCCGACGAGGGCGACCACATGTCCCTGATCCGGAGGGGTGGGTTCCCAATCGAAGCGTTTGGTCAGCGCCTGGAATAGATCACCGAAGCCTCCCGATTCTTCGAAGGAGAGCATTTGTCCACCACTTCGGCGGATGACGAATTTTTCCGTCTCCGTTCCAATGGCTCGCCGGGCCCGGGGCTTTTCGCCCTGCCGGAAATAATCCAGAAGAGTCTCGTGATTGTCGATGGGGCGGCTGTTGGGGGCTTGTTCGCGAGACATAATTGGGCTCGAATCTGGCAGGGGGGAATCACCACCTCATTTATCTAAGGGTGGTGTACGAAATCCCGAAGGACCGGGGAGGGCGATCGGCCCAAAACCGAAGGCAGGCTAATGCAAGGTGGTACCAAGAATCAACGGAAACGAGAGAGATGTGAGAAAAGGACGGTCGATCACAGGGGGAAGTTTCATCGACAGGCTTTCAATCGTGGAGACCTGTGGTTAGTATTGCTGCGTCAAAGTTGAGATATCCGGAGGATGCATGGGAGTTATCGAGTGGTCCAGATCGCGTTTGTCACTGGTTGTCTTTGTAGCAGTGGCGGTGGCCCTGATGGTCGGGTGCGCCACCACGCCGACGAGCGTGTGGCCCGATGTGGACGTGGCGGCTGAGAGTCCACCGGAGTCGGTGGACGGTGAGCCACGGTTGATACGGGGCTCCAGTGGCCTGCTCTATGCGTCGGGGGATTTTGAGAATTCTCCCGAGGTGGGACAGACGGTGTTGGGAAGGCACGACGGTAATTGGCCCCTTCAAGAGACTCCGCGTCCGGCGCTTTTTGTCGGAGAGGTTGCCCGGGTGGTCAGCGAATCTCTGGTGCTGGTGCATCCCCTCTATCAATTTCCCGATGTGAAAACCGCTGAATTACGGGTGGAGATCACCGATGGACTCGGTGATGAGACGATGGGAAAGGGAATCGCAACGATCGAGTCGGTGGATTTTTCAGGACCTTCCGATCTGGAGTTGTCGCTGGGAGGGCAGTCCGGAGTTCAACGGGGAGATATGTACGGGATCCTGGCTCCTCGTAGCGGCGAAAATGCCAGAAGCTCGTCCCAGTTAACCCGGCGACTGCTCGGAATCTGTATGGTCGTTGAACTCGATCGGGAGACCAGTAGTTGTCGATTATGGCAGGGACATCCCGATTATCCCTGGGCGGGCCAGATCCAGGCAGACCAGCAGGTGCTCTTTCTGGAGCCCACCTTCGCTACCTCACCGAGAAAAGGCCGGATTTTGGTCTCTGAGGTCGAGGACGACGAGGTAAACCAGTGGATAAAGAGTCATCTCGAGAATTATTTCAATCGGTTCCCCAATGGGGAAGTGGAGCTCGAGTTTTTCGAGGAAGCGGTGGATGCCACCGATACCAATTTCCATCGATGGAATCGCCGCATTGAGACCGATGAGCCGGCGATCCTGATGGGAGCGACCATCGTAGAACGAGACGGTCACCAGCATTTACACCTCAATTATACGGGGCTCGGTCCCGCCGTGGGGCCCGGGATGGTCGCCGCTCCCCCGGAAGGTGGAGTGGATATGGGGAGAGTGGATCAGATGAGCACCGACGACTGGCACGGGATCGCGGCGGTGTTGATGGGGGCGATGATGGTGTATCGGGGGCAAACCTCGACCGCGCTGATGCATATGCATGATGCCCTGAGGCACCCGGCGGTGAGCGGTCAGTGGCGCTGGCATCTTCGGGATCAATACGCCATGCGTTGGGGGGCGCTGAACCGGTTTGAAGAGGCGATGTGGCTGGTTCGTGAAGACGAGGCGGTGGCTCGCCAGAATAATGATGAGAAAGCCTATCTAAACGCTCTCGGGACGCGGGTTCGGCTGCACGACTTTCTGGAGCAACCTCGGGAAGCGCGGCTTGCCGCCCAGGAGTATCTGGAAGCCAGGCTCGACGATCGCCCGGAGGGGGGCTATCTATCGGCCCTGGCGATGTTCGCTGAGATGGCCATGAACGACGGGGAGGTCGAAGAGGTTCGCGCAGCCCTCGCCGAGATGGAGGAGCTCTGTCCCGATGGATGTGGCGGCGATATGATCCCACTTCTGGCGGGAATCTACTGGGCTTCTTTTGGTAGCGACGATGGTCTTCAGGAGGGCATCGTGCAGCGGATGGTGGAACTGGCTCGGACCCAGGATGCAAGCTCCATGGCCAGCGCCCGGATGTTCCAGGGGTGGAATTACCTTCGGGAGGGCGATCTGGAGCAGTCTTTGATCGCTTTTCTGGAAGCCCAGCGACTCTTTCAGGTCGAAAAATCAGAGTACGGTGCCGCCCGGGCGCAAATCTACCTCGCCTGGACCCAGATCGAGCGCGAGGAGCCCCAACAGGCATTTGAGCAAGCTGTGGAAGCGCTGGAGTTTATGACCAGTATTGGGGATTATGGGACGACGGTTCGCATCTACGAGCGCCTCTCCCAGATCTATATGGCGATTGATCCCAGTCTGCGGCCGCAACCCTATATTGGCTCGGCGACACGAGTGTTGCAGAATAGTATTCAACGCCAGCTTTCGATGGGAGATTATGGTGGGGCTGCAGAAGCGGGGCTGGCCTATGGTCAATTTCTATTCTCGTTCCGTCAATTCGATGAGGCCCAGAGTATTTTACAACGGTCCGTAGGCTACGGATTGCGTGCGGCCAAATTTGATTCGGTAGCGATATCTCATCTGCTTCTGGCGTTGATCGCGCGGGCTCAGGGTAATATGGAGCTCTTTGAGGCCGAGGTCTCGAGAGCTCAATTGATGGCAGACGCCGCCGAGAGTCCCTTTATTGATGAGTTGATTGAAAATACGCTCTCTCCCCAGCGGGAAGCCGAAGATCCGACGCAATTATTATGAGTAAAGTAGTTCATACCCCGCCCCATATCTTTAAGACCACACCCCACCTGGTAGAAAAGGTGTGGGGAGGGCGAAAGTTAGAAGAGATTTTTGGCAAGTCTCTGCCCACCGACGCACCCTTCGGGGAATCCTGGGAGATCGCGGATCTTGAAGAGGGGCAGTCTTTGAGCGGGTCTGGTCCGCTATCGGGAGTACGCCTTCGAGCATTTTCAAAAGGGTGGAAACGACAGCTTGTGGGGCAGCGGGCTCCACGGGCGGACAGGTTTCCTCTCCTGGTGAAATTATTGGACGCCCGCCGGGATTTGAGCGTTCAGGTCCATCCCGGTCTCAAGGACGCGCTCAGGATAAAAGGGGCGAGCAGCAAAGATGAAGCCTGGCTTATCCTGGACTCTGATAA
>SKNI01000625.1 GCA_007120615.1 Myxococcales bacterium
GAAATTAGAGAGTTACATCAACAGTTTACCCGCGTTTCTCTCTCAAGAAAAGGCTCGGCCCCAGGAGTTGGCAGACCTATCGATTCTGGTGAGGGGAACTTCCCCGGAAGGAAGAGATTTTGAAGTGCGATACGATAGCTCCGAGACCATCGAGTTTCATGGCATCTTCACCCTGGAACCCGATCTGCAGGCGTTGATGGGAGTGTTCTTTCTCGATCAGTGGCTGACGCCTGAGCAACTGGAATCCGTGGATGTGGAAGACGAGGATATTGTTGTGATTTCCGACGACGAAACACCGGAGATCCTCGAAGAATTTGTGGAGGCGTTTCTGTTGAGCGGGATCGTGGCTCTCGATGAAAATAATGACGGAGTGCTCCAGGATTCGGAGCTTGATGCAGCGTTGGCTCGGGCCGACGCGGAACGCATCGGTGGTGATGGAGATGGGGACTCGGAAGGAGACGGCGAAGATGCCGATGAATCTGATGACGAGGACTGAGACTACCGCTTGACCTGGTAGTTAAACGACCGTGATTCGTCGGTGTCCAACAGGCGCAGGGTGACCACGCGAACGTCGTCGGGTTTACCGAGAAACATATCGAGAAAGGAGTCCTCGATGATCCGTTGCCAGGTCTTCGGTTCGATTCCCTGGGCCAGCGGGGTGATGCCGATCCATCGCCGTCCATCGTCGTGATGCTCCACGAAGAAGGTTCCCAGAAGCAGGGGGGGTTGCTCATCCTGGTCATAGGTCAGGCGGTAAATAACGTGTTCGCCGGTAAAATCGGCTTGCACTCGTGCTCGAAGAGGGAGGATTCGGATGTCTCGAAGGGCTGCGTCGGTCAGCGAGATATCGGTGTCGTCAAAGAGTCCCCGGATGAGGTGATGGGTCTTCTTCTTTCCCTCCAGGCTCCAGCGGCGAAAGGAGTGGCGACGAACCCGAAAGGTGTCGGTATTTCGGCCTCGAATGATCAAAAAGTTTCCGTCAAAGGTATAATCACCCTCCTCGGCGATTTTGCGCCGGCCGCTCTTGATCTGATAGCGGATAAAACTCCCGTCGACGCTGAAAGCGAGGACCTGATGGGCTCGATTGAGCCCTCCTTCGATCGGGAAGGATTCGGGAATATAATACCAGCATCCGCGCACAGCTTCGGGTAAGGAACGGGAGGAGGCCATATCAGTCCTCTATCTCGATAAGAGTGACGGGCAAGGGGGTGGAGAGGCGGGCGACAACCTGAATGGCCCAGTGGTAGCGGGCATCGGTGGTGCGCAAAAAGTCGGGGGTCTGAAGGTTGAGCTCGCTGGAGAATTGGGTCTCGCTGAATCGGTAAAGATGGACCGGTTCCCCGTCCAGCATCAAAACCAGGTGGCGGACGTTCTCCGCCGTGGCGTGAGCGCGGATTTTGTCGGTGGCCTCACTGCTGAGGTTGGCTTTGACGAAGGGGATCGCCGAAGGGGTCTGGTGGAGTTCGACGCCAGTAATATCGCTGTGGGTGGCAAGGGTTGGACCGAGATTGAGGGTTCTCCACCCCTGTTGGTGGGGAAAGAGTACCACGTCGGTATTGCCAAGAGAGACGCGGGAGAGAAAGTTTCGAAGGGATCCAGCGCTGGAAGAAAATAAAAAGATCCGGTCGGTCTGAAAGGAGGCCGGGTCGTATTGAATTTCGATTTGCTCCGGGAGGCTGTCTTCCAGATCGAGCCAGATACTGTTGTCGGCTAAGACCGGACGAATCTCGAGGCGTCCGGCCGGGATCACGGCGCTCTTGATCGCCTCCGGAGAGTGTAGCCCGTAGATGGTGATATCGATCTGGTTGGAGTCGGTGACCCGGACCCGGTGGTTTTTGATATCGATGGAGTTCAACCGAGTTTCGATGCGCTCGGCGGCAATGGACGCCATCTCCTGGGCTCGTCGTACCCGCAATTCAGGATCTCCCTCAAGAGAAGAGGTCTCCAGAGAGAGGGTAAATTGGACGCGCCGCTCTTTGTTTTGTGCCTCCGCCGGATCCATGGCAAAGAAGGTGGCCATGACCACGGCGAGCAGCGCGGCCAGAAGTGGTCGCGCTTCGCGAGGAAGTTGGAGAGATCCAAGGCGTTCAAACATAGGGTCTACCTTCATAGGTCGCTGCTGACGAAGTCGATGAAATCGATCTTGGTAATGATGCCCGCCAGATCGTTTCCGTCCATCACCAGGACCACCTTATTCTGGCGAAAGAACTGTCCCAACAAGGCGGTGCGATCGGAGGGGGAGACGATGGCGAACTGACTCTCGATGAGTCCGTCGATGGCGTCGTCCCGACTGCCCTCTCCGAGAAGATGATTGAGGACGTCGGATTCGTTGACGATTCCGACGATGCGATTGCCGTCGATGACGGGGAGCTGGCTGATGCCGTGCTCTTTCATCTGAGCGACGACGCGGGCCACGGTTTCACCGGCAGAAGTGGTATAGACGTGACCCGGTCCCCCTTTGGCGGTCAACAGGTCGTCGACGGTGGAGTTGCCCCAGCCGTCATCGAGGAAGCCGTTTTCTCGCATCCAGTCATCGTCAAAGATCTTGGTGAGATACCGGGAGGCGGAGTCACAGATGATGACGGCGATATTGGCCGGTTCATCGAGGGTCTCGGCATATTTAATCGCCCCCGCCACCGCTCCTCCGGAGGAGCCGCCGGCGAAGATGCCCTCTTCTCGAACCAGTCGTCGGGTATATTGAAAACACTCTTTATCGCTGACCCGGATGACGTGGTCCACGAAATCAAAGTCCATGGTAGAGGGGATGATGTCTTCTCCAAAACCCTCCACCAGATAGGAGTGGGCCTCGGTCATCTCACCGGTGAGGAAATAATCGTAATAAATGGAACCGATGGGGTCGACGCCGACGATCGTGAGGTCGGGGTTTTGCTCTTTGAGATATTTAGCGGTGCCCGAGATGGTCCCGCCGGTGCCCATGGTGGCGACGAATACGTCGAGCTCTCCCTCGGTCTGCTCCCAGATTTCAGGACCGGTCATTCGATAATGAGCGTTGGGGTTGGACGGATTGTGATATTGATTGGCCAGGTACCCACCGGCGGTCTCTTCGGCCAGTCGTCGAGCCACCGAATAATAGGAGCGGGGATCGTCGGGTTCGACGGCCGTGGGGCAGACCGCGACACGAGCGCCGAAAGCGCGAAGGGCTTTGATCTTCTCGTCGCTCATCTTATCGGGCATCACGAAGATGCAATTATAGCCCTTTACGGCTGCGGCCATCGCAAGCCCCATCCCGGTATTACCGCTGGTGGCCTCCACGATGGTTCCGCCGGGCTGCAATTCGCCGCTCTCTTCGGCGTCCTCGATGATCTGAAGTGCCGGGCGATCTTTGACGCTCGATCCCGGATTGAGGTATTCGAGCTTGAGTAAGATATCGGATTCCACATGGCTGGCGAGCGAATGGCTGCGAACCAGAGGCGTATTTCCGATGACTTCCAGGATGTTATTGGCGGCTTTCATTGAAACTCCCGTCGGTGTTGGGGTCGAAGTGTCTACTCGTGACCACCTAAGTAACACCGACGTTGGGGAAGGGACAAGGGTATCTACGCTTCCATGATGAACATGGAGATGACCAAGCGGGGGTACAACACCGATGACGGGCGTTGAGATTCCCTCAACGACGCGAAAAGAAAGGAAATTTGATGGCTAGTTTTGCGATCGGCGATATTCACGGATGTTTTGATACCTTTCAGCGTTTACTGAGAGAGGTGGGCTTTGATGCCGGCAAAGATGAGATCTTTCACACCGGTGATATGGTCAACGGAGGGCCCAAATCCCTGGAGACGGTCCGGTGGTTTAAGGAGCATGACGAGGTGGTGACCTCGGTGTTGGGAAATCACGATCTACACCTCTTGGCGGTGGCCAGTGGAAAGAAGAAGATCCGAAAAAAGGACACTTTCACAGACCTTCTGGAAGCCCCGGATCGAGAGGAGCTATTGGATTGGCTTCGCTATCGTCCGATGATCGTCGATCTGGGCCGTCGAGTGCTGGTCCACGCCGGACTGTTGCCGGATTGGTCGGTTGCGATGGCGCTTGAGGCGGGTAGCGAGGTCGAAGAGATGGTGCGATCTCCGAAGGCCGGAAAGTTTTATAAGAAGATGTATGGCAACGAGCCCCGGCTCTGGGAAGAGGCCAAAACCAGACGCGAGCGCTACCGCATCACGATCAACGCGATGACCCGAATGCGAACACTGAAAAAGGCGACGAAGAAGCTGGCCTTCAAATATAAGGGAACCTACGAGAAGATGCCCGCCAATCTCTGTGCCTGGTTCGATGTGGAAGAGCCGGCCTGGGCCGGTCGACAGGTGATCTGCGGGCATTGGTCCGCCCTGGGATTGCGCCAGAGCGACAGAGTTCTGGCTCTGGATACGGGATGTCGATGGGGACGTCGATTAACGGCCTGCCGTCTAGAAGACGATGAGCTCTTCTCGGTCTCGGCGGCGGGGTGAGGGGTCAGTAAACGAGGGCGAAGTTGCGACGAAGTATCGCCCCGGTAAATGAGGTTCGAAGATAAAAAGCCCGGGGGGCAGTGAGGATCGCTTCGCCGTCGGCGTCGATGCTCCAGGTGCGGCTCTGGGCGTTGGCGCCCTTGGGCCGAATCTGAAGAACCTCGCCGTCGTGAGCGGTGATATGCTCTACGTACCCCTGGCGAATGACGGCCATATGAGAGTTCCAGTCGCGGGCCAGGCTTTCCTCCTCCGACGGCGAAGGGGACCAGAGCAGGGGAGTTCCGATCATGCGGTGGGCGATGGGTAAGTTGGGAGTGGCGAGAATGGGGATCCACAGAACTCTGGATAATTTGGCTCGAGTCGAGCTGGTCTCCCAGGTGATCTCGTCCGGTGCGGCCAACTCCACCGATCCCACGAAGGTCGTTTCTCGAGGGCGTCCCTCTGCGGTGACCGGGATGGTCTTTAATTCGACTCCCAGGTGCCCAAAGTCGGCAGCTCTGGCGTTTCCCCCGTCGGCTCCGAGGGCATCCTCCAGAAGGCGACCGATCCACCCCTTGTGGCGATTTAACTGAGAGGGAACCGTCTTTCCCTGAGACTCTGCGATATGACCAATGCGCAGACCCGCAAGGGAGCGAGC
>SKNI01000640.1 GCA_007120615.1 Myxococcales bacterium
CGCTGGTCTCTTCTGATTGAACGGCTTTGAGATAGGTTGTCAGCGGAGCTAACTCGTCGAAGGACTCTACCGATCGGGCCAAAAGCCTCTCTCGGTCCACTCCGACAATCTCGGTGAACGCACGGTTGATCTTTAAAGCCCGCAGGCTCTCATCGAGCACGGCGACCCCGGCCGTCATCTCTTCGAAGAACGGATTCGAAAATACTGGAGATGAAAGCGTCGTCATTTCACGTTGTCTCTGGGGTACCTATACCAACACACCCAGATCTACCACAGCTATTCAAAGATGTAAGTCGCAGATTTCGGACAGGCCCCCCATCCCAGCGCGCCGGATTCAACCTCGAGAACCAGACCTTTTCCAGTATGCTAACCTTGAGAACCCACCACTTTCCAGTGCGCCAACCCACAAATGTGTAAATCCTCAAATAGCAAGGCGCTACAGGCCTGTACCACCTTCTCTTCACAGCGTTTCGAGCTTCTCTGTCAGCATCTCTTCCAGCGAAACCTGCGCCGAGGCAAACCCCTCGATTCCCTCGGCCAACTTGTCAGTGGCCATGCGGTCTTCTTTGTGCATCGCATCAAATCGCTCCCGGTTCATGGGAATCCTTTCGATATCCATGTCCGCTGCCTTCTCGGGGCTGAGCTTGCGAGGAAGGTCTCCCTCGGTCTCCTGCAATTGGGTCAGCAAGGCCGGCGCAATCGTGAGCAGGTCGCAGCCGGCGAGCTCACAGAGCTCTCCGATATTGCGGAAGCTGGCGCCCATGACCTCAGTCTCGTAGCCGAATTTCTTATAATAATTATAGATCTCGGTCACCGAGAGTACGCCCGGATCCTCAGCCGCCGGATAGGAGTCTCGGCCGGTATCTTTTTTATACCAGTCCAGAATCCGACCCACGAACGGTGAGATCAGCGTCACATTCGCCTCGGCGCAAGCCACGGCTTGATGAATCCCGAACAGAAGGGTCAGATTGCAGTGAATTCCTTCCTTCTCCAATTGCTCGGCGGCCTGAATCCCTTCCCAGGTGGAAGCGACCTTAATCAGAATCCGCTCCTTGCCGATGCCATGCTCTTCGTAGAGGTCGATGATCCGACGGGCTTTTTCGATGGTCGCTTCCGTATCAAAGGACAGGCGGGCGTCCACTTCGGTGGAGACCCGGCCCGGGATGATGTCCAAGATCCGATGGCCAAACTCCACAGCCAGCCGGTCGATGGCGGCGTCCACCACCTCTCGGGTAGAAGCATCGGAGCCGGTCTCCTCTTTGGCCCGGATCAGCGCCGCATCTACCACCGAGGCATAAGCCGGCATCGCCGCCGCGGCCTTTATCAACGATGGATTGGTCGTGGCATCTCTGGGCGTAAAAGCCTCAATGGAATCGATATCGCCGGTGTCGGCGACGACCACGGTGTATTGCTTCAATTGATCCAGTAGATTGCTCATCGTTTGTACCTTCCCGTTTTTAGGTTTGATTGCCGCCTTCCTTCTACACCTTTTTTGGTCAGTGATAAACCCAACCGCCCCGGGTATTCGGACATTCCCGGATCCAGGGCTGGCAGGTTGAACCTCCACCGACATTCCGCTAAAACCGAACCATTATGAACTCCCAAACCCAGGTGCTTGTTGTATGAAACGGAAACCACTCCTGCTTCTTTTGCCCCTCGCTCTTTTCGGTCTCTTTCTGGCCAGTTGCACCGGTGACGAGGTCTCGGATCAATCCTATTGCCCGACGCTCTCTGTAGGAAATGGCGAGTATTGCCATCTTGAGGATACGTCTGGGGATTGCCCTGAAGATCGACCGCACCGCTTCGACTTTGACGGAAGAGTGCTCTGTTCCGGCGTATCGGAGATCCCTCCCGAGGATCGCGAAGAATTAGAGGAGGAGTTGGACCAGCGAGACTCTCAAACGAACGACTCTGATACCGGAGTGGGTGACTCGGATACCGGAGTCGGTGAAGACGTCGACGAATGTGTGCCACAGCAATGCGAAGCGCAGTACTGCGGTGACTTCGACGATGGCTGCGGTGGCTCGCTCTCCTGTGGCTCCTGCGGCCCCGGCTCCCTCTGTGGAATAGACCAGCCGAATCGATGTACATCTCATTGCGATAACGGCACCGTTGATGGCGACGAGACCGGCGTCGACTGTGGAGGCAGTTGTGATCCCTGCGAAAACAACTCCCCCTGCCAGATCAACAGCGACTGCCAGTCCGGCATCTGTGACTCCGACGTCTGCGTGCCTCCCCTTCAGTGGGAACAACTGCCTTCCCTTCCCACGGCCAGAGCCCATCTGACGGCCACCTTCGGCGATGATGGACTGCTCTATACTGCCGGTGGATTCACCCTCAATCAGGGACCCTCGGACCGCCTGGAGATCTACTATCCCGAGCTCAACTCCTGGACTACTGCCGAGCCCCTTCCCTCCCCGCGCTACAACCACTCTGCTGCGATCGGACCTGATGGAAACCTCTGGGTCATGGGTGGCACGGTCGGTGCCGACCTCGGCGATGTCCTCGACACAGTGGTCATCTACGACCACGAGCAAGATGAATGGCTCCAGGGCCCGACTCTGAACACCCCGCGCACAAGCTCGGCCGCCGCAACCACCGCAGATGGCGAACTCTACGTCACCGGCGGACGAGACGACAACGGCATCCGCCTCGACACCGTGGAGCGCTACGACCCGGACACCGAAAGCTGGGAACTTCTCCCCTCCACACTCGCCATCGCCCGACATGTCCACGCCATGGCCCCCATCTCTAATGGTCGACTTTATATCTTCGGCGGCACTGCAGCGGGCAGCGGCAATACGGCTCAGGTAGAATTTCTGGACCCCGCGAGCGGAAATTGGTTTACCATCTCCCAGGATATGCCCTTGCCCATCCGAGCCATGGGAGTTGCCACCGGTGCCGACGATCGAATCTGGCTCCTCGGTGGACACCACTCCCCGGGCGACTCTCAGCGAGACGAAGTGCTCATCTTCGATCCAGAAGACGAGTCCTGGTCCTCGGGCCCTACCCTCATCCGTGGACGCCGCAGTGCTGCCGCCACCGCCGGACCGGACGGCGATATCTACGTGCTCGGCGGGTTTTCCTCCGATGGGATCAGCGCTGACATCACCGACTCCTTCGAAGCGCTCCGCTTCTGATCCGTAAGCGCCTCCACGATGCGATCTTGCTCGATAAGAATCCCGCTGGTGCTCTTATCGAGCAGACGGGAGAGTTTGTCTTTGACCGTATAAAAGGAATTCAAAAACCCGTTGATCCACTCCCCGTCGATGGAATCTCCGTAGGGGATATCATCGATGAGCTCCCCCTTGAGCAAAAAATCTCGAGTATTGGTACCGGGATCGACATTATTCAACGTGAAAAGTTTGATGGTCTCGGCCTTCTGAAGTGCTTCGACCAACTCGGTGTGGGCCCGGGAGAAATCATCGCGAATATTGCTGATATCGTCGACGGTAAGTTGAGCCCCGGAGTTCAAAAATCCCAAGATCCCGTTGAGCCCGCCCTCGGTGGTAAAAAGACTGGCACTGAGCTCCAACAACCCCTGATGAGCCTTATATCTGGCGACATACTCCTGCTCCCAGTCTTCGCCGATTTGACGGGCGGCCTGAAGGTGGAGTCGAAAAACCTGCCGCTCAAACTCATTGAGCCACTCTCTCTCTTTCTCTAACTCCGACTCTCGCACCGTCATCAAATCCTCGGCATCGGCGATCCGATAGGTCTCCCCCTGAAATTTAAATTTCTTGCCCAACTCGCCTCGTGCGGCCCCCAGAAGCAGCCCGAAATCATCGAGCAGCAGATGGTATTTCTCGACTTTGGCTGCCAGCTCCTCGTCGTAGAGCCCGTCGATCGCCTCGATGAGCCCGTCGCACTCTTCCATCTCGGCGATGACCTCGTCGATGGGCGCCCGCAGATCGGGAATTCGACGGTCATAAAGATCTCGATATTTCGGATCAAAGACCCGGTCCTCGTGCTCGGCGTCGATGAACTTCTGCACCTCTTCGGGATCCTGAAATTCGAGTTGCTCCCCTTCTCCTTTCATTCGCTCGTAGATTCGCCGCGTCATCCTCTCGCGCACCGCTTCGGGTTCCATAAAGAGCTCCCAGGGACTGCGCTCATCGGTGACCCCCTCGATATAGAGGCGCTTGGCGTTGGCCTCCCGCTCGTGATTGGGCGGATGGGAGGACCACATCGAGGGTCGAGAGTCGCCTTCGGCCTCAAAGAGCCTGGTCTCCGGACCTTCCACGACCGGCATCACCCCGAGCTGATCGTCTTTGTTCAACTGCCGCAAAATCCTGGCCGCCCGTTTTTGATGATAAAAAATATCCCGGGTGTAGAGGTCCTGATCGGTGGCATGGCTCAGATCGGCAAAGGCCTGATTTAAACAGCGGTCGGCAAATTCCAACCGCCCCAGCGCGTTGACGATAGGATCGCTACCAGTGACTTTCACGGCCACCAGATCGGCGTTGAACTCCATCTGACGAGAGAGCGAGGAGTTCAATAAATTGATCACTCGAAACGCCCCTTTCATACCCAGACGAATCACCCAGACTACAGCCGTCAATATCCAGGCGAAAAAGCTTATCCTCAGGTCAATACTTCGCCAGATCGCCAGCGCATCATCCCACCGATCTCGGCCATAGGTCATATCGGTGATGACGTGATTCAGGATATAAACATAGCTCCCGAGCTTCATCGTCCGCTGCGAAAAATGCCCGAATTCATGGGCCAGAACGGCCTTAAACTCCGTAAGATTCAGGTTATTCACCAGCCCCAGCCCGATGAGGAGATTCTTTCGAACCGGCCACACCAGACTCAAGATAGAGCTATCGTAAAAGACCGCCGCGTTGACCTCGGGCGTCAGATAGACCTTCAGCGGTAGTGGCGCTCCAGTCTCCTCGCAGAGTTTTTCGATGAACGCAAAGAGGCGGGGCTCCTCCTCTTCGGTGATCTCGATATAACCGCTGCGGTCATTTCGCTGACGCTTAAAGAGCCCCTTGAGCAGAAAGAGAAAGAGCATCGCCGACGCCGCCACGGTCAAAGTCTTCCAGAACCAGCCGGAGTCGGTCACCACCGATAGATAGAGCAGATATCCCGACCCCAGGACCATGGCCATATAGAACGCCAGAAAGATCAACAGGCTCACCAATACGGCGACGACCCGCATCTTATAACTCAGTGTCGGCTTGACCAACTCGGCGGGAGCGTCCTCCGGCATGGGCGGATAGAGCTCTTCGATAGTGAAACTCATCGGTCACCTGAATGGTCGGGAATGAAGATCCCCACGATATAAAAGTGATGTTGATGCGTCCAGCCAGGTGGAGGTCGGCGTTCTGGAACTTCTTGAAACTTGGTCGGTGGTTGTGAAAGGGGGGTCGAACGGTGGAGTTGGGTTGACCCTTCGAGGTTGTAACGTGGTCGGTTGGGAACGGGGGTCGAACGGAGGTGGGTGGACCGATCGAGGTTGTAACGTGGTCGGTGGTTGGGAACGGGGGTCGACCGGTGGAGTTGGATTGACCTTATCCTACGGCCTCGGCGCGCAAACTACGCGCGCCATCAACCGTAGCCACCATGGCCCGCAAAACTACGCGGGCCGCGCGCTGACGACGCGCGAACTTCGAACTGCAAAAAACACCGACGCCGGTCGATCGTAGTAGGTAATAGGTCGTTCGCAGTTCGTGCGTTGTTCGCACGCGGCCCGGGCGCTGACTACGCGCGAACTTCGAACTGCGAAAACACCGACGCCGGTCGATCGTAGTAGGTCGTTCGCAGTTCGTGCGTTGTTCGCACGCGGCCCGCGTCGTTTCGCGCGTAGCGCGTTTGCGGGCCATGGTGGCTACGGTTGATGATGCGTAGTTCAGCATCGAGGCCGTAGGGAGGGTCAACCCAACTCCACCGATCGACCCACGATCGGTCCTCCCACAAATCCCTCCCATAAATCCCTCCTCCCTTAAGTCCTTCCTCCCACAAATCCCTCCACCCAACTACCCCTACCCGTCCACCACGGAATTTTCCCAATTCCCTCCGATGTTTAGATTTAAATGAGTGATGTAGAAGGACTTCAGTTCTCAATGACGTAAAGAGGGTTCTATGTGGCGATTCGTCCTGGTTGCTCTTTCGATTCTCCTCCTGGCATTGCCCGCCGCAGCGGACGAAGCCACCGATGGATTTCAATGCATCACCTGTGAACAAGACTGCGCCGCCTACGGGGTAGAGCCCGGCGAACGGATCTGCACCGCCGGCGGGGACAACCCCACCGATACCGACAATCCCACCGCAGATTCCAACCCCAACGATGACGCCGCCGAACCCACACAAGCTGTGGCTGAACCGGCCAGTTTCTCCACGGGCCTTGTGGAGTGGGAGTTTATCCCCGTCATCGAAGCGACCTCCGCCACGGGTGCGGTCAGCGCCGTCGACGTCCAGCGGACCATTCAGCAGGACGAAGAGGCCATCGCCAACTGCTTTGAGGCTCAGTCCTATCCCGGCGACGGCATTGTCGATGTGGAAGTTTATCTCGCTTATAACGGGATTCCCCAGGCGGTAAACGGCAACACTGACGGGGTCTCTCCCAATCAGGCCCGCTGCATTCTTCGACGAGCCTGGCATTATGAATTTCCTCGAATCGCCGAAAACGCCGACCAGCCCTCTCGTCTGACCTACCGGGTTCAATTTGCTCCTCAGCGCCGAGGGGTGCCCGATACCGACCCCGCCCGAGCCCAACTGCTTCTGGAGCGCGTGAGCACCCCGCAAGAAAAACTTCGCACTCCGATCGCCGCCGGGCTCTTTACCCAACTGCTCTCCGCGGAGCGCTGTGCGGCGATGACCGTGGAAGAACTCCCCACCGATATGGTGGTCACCGAGGTTGACATGACCTGGCGCCGCTCCGGTGAGCGTTATATCCCGGCCGACGTCGACATCACCGTGGTCAATCAGACCGGCACCGACCTCCCCTCTCCAGACGTCTTGGAGTGCTTTACCCAGACCCTCACCGTCTGGGATCTGGAACTCGACGACACCGACCTCGCCCGGGTGGAGTCCAACTTCTTCATCACCATTCGCCCCGCCGGATGGTACGGAAGTTAACTTTCCCTCCCCGGCCCTCGGTGGTATTTATGGGCTATGAGGCCGACGAATTACCAGGCTGAAAAAGCCCCACAACTCGCCAATCTTCTGGGTCTACTCTTGGGCCTGCTGGTGTTACTCTGCACAACACCGGCGGCCGCCATCGACGATCCGGACCTCGATTATTATACGATCACCACCCCCCATTTTTATATCCACTATTACGACGGCCTCGAAGGACTCGCCAGGCGCACCGCCATCGCCGCCGAGGAGTCCCACCAGGTGCTCTCGCCGCTTCTGGACTGGGAGCCCGCCAACCGCACCCACGTGATGGTCATCGACCGGCTCGACAGCGCCAACGGCTTCGCCCGGGTCTTCGGCCGAAATTTCATCACCATCTTCGGGATGCCTCCCCAGGCCGACAGCGTTCTGGGCTATTATGACGACTGGCTTCGGGTGCTGATGTACCACGAATACGTCCACATCCTTCACCTCGACACCAATCCCGGCATTCCCCAGTGGGTCAACCGGATCATCGGCAAGCAATATCACCCTAACTCGGTGATGCCCCGGTGGTATATCGAGGGAATCGCCGTCTATCTGGAGTCCTACCGCACCGGCGCCGGAAGGGTTCAGAGCCCCCTCTTTCGGATGTGGCTTCGCACGGCCGCGCTGGAGGACAGCCTCTTTACCCTCGGCCAGTCCACGGGTCTTCCCATTCAGTGGCCCTCGGGCAGCGCTCCCTATCTCTACGGGACGTTTTTCATCGATCATATCGTTCGAAATCACGACGAGAATTTCATCCGGGACTTCAATCATCGATACGGGGGCCGAGTGTTGCCATTTGCCCTGAATCGAACCACGAAGGACATTACGGGGCGAAATTTCGACGAGCACTGGGAGTCCTTTACCGCCGAAGCCCTCGGCGAAGCCCGCGCTCGCCAGGTCGCTATAAAAGCGGCCGGCGAAACGACCCTGACCCTGCTCACCGACGGCGGCGGACGAAACCGCTACCCCGCTATTCGCCCCGGCCGCGGCGGGGTCACCTTTCACCGAGCCGATCTGACCACTCATCCTGTATTTGCCGCACTTCCCAACTCTCAGGCCTCCCCGCAGACCATCTTCGACGGCACCGGTTCTGCCGGCCCCTCGGCCTGGTCTCCCGACGGCGAGACCCTCTATTTTTCGCGGACCACGATAACGAAGAATGTCTATTCTTATCAGGACCTCTTCGCCTTTACTCCATCCACGGGAGAGGTAAATCAGCTGACCGAGA
This sequence comes from Myxococcales bacterium, assembly GCA_007120615.1. GTDB lineage: Bacteria > Myxococcota_A > Bradymonadia > Bradymonadales > Bradymonadaceae > SKNI01. Next base: position 8,339 of record SKNI01000640.1, read on the forward strand.
CCGACCGCGCCCGAGAACCGGCCATAAGCCCCGACGGCCGGTGGCTGACACATATTCGAAATCGCGCCGGCTCCATGGAGCTGATTCTTCGGCCCCTCGACGATCCCGGCCCCGAACAAATCCTCCTGGGCAGAGATGACCATGACCCAAAAGACGACGCCCACTGGCAGCAGATCTCGCGGCCCATCTTCACCGCCGACAGCCGGGGCATCATCTTTAGCTGGTGGCGTCTGGACCGACGGCAGCGAGATCTCTTCCTGGTGGATATCGAATCCGGTGAAATCGATCAGCTCACCGACAGCCCCTCTCACGATATGGACCCCCACCTTGGTCCCGACGGACTTCTCTATTTCACCGGTGACGTCGACGGCATCTTTAATATCCACGCCATGGACCTGGATTCCCGAGAGATCTGGCAGGTCACCAATGTCGTAAACGGCGTCTTCTCTCCCGTCGTGACTCCCGACAGAAGGTGGATCTACGTACACGCCTACACCCACAAGGGTTTTGAGATCGCCCGATTCGCTCATCCCCAGCGCTTTCGACACGCCGACCGACGACCCACCGAACGACAGCTGCCCCGAATCAACTACCCCGAACCCCGCCCCGAGGGGCTCGACAACCCCAGGCCCTATCAACCCTGGCGATGGCTAGCCCCGATGATGTTCACCCCCGACTTCGGCGTGGTCTCTGGCGGCGCCGGTCTCTCCGGCACAATCTCCGGATATGACCCCGCCGAGCACCACGAATATACCCTGAGCGGAGGCTGGACCTCGGGACCCACTCTCAGTGACAGCAACGCCAATATCGGCCTTCGCTATCGCTACTCCGGGGGCGCGCTCAACACCTCCGCGCTGCTTCGATACCAGGATTATCCCCGCAGCCAGAGCTATTTTGCGGAGAGCCGATTTATCCCCTATATGGAGCGCCAATACCTGGGCCGCCTCAGCCTCTCGTACCCGATACGTATGCTGAGTCATCGCTTCTCCATCGGCGCCAATTACCAGGTCGAATATATCGACTACCGGGCCCGCCCTGAGGTCGTCCACGAACCAGACGATATGACTCCCCAGGAGCCGGAGATGGGCTTCTTCAATCAACTCAGCTTCGGGGTCAGCTACTCCAGTCTCTTTCGCTACCCTTACTCCATCTCTACGGAGCGAGGAGTCTCCGCCAGCGCCAGCATCTCTCTTCAACACCCGTCGCTGGGCAGCAAAGAAAACTCCGTAACCCTGGCCTATGGAGGCGACGCCTATCATCCCAATCCCTTTATCGATCGCCACGTCTTCGCTCTACAATTGCGCGGCGCCGTAACCCGAAGCTCCACCGGCCCTCAGCGCCTCTACTCCATCGGCGGCCACAGCCCCCAGGACGTGCTCACCAGCGTTATCTTTCAGGAGGCCCGCCGGGGATATCCACTGCGCGGCTATCCTCCCGGGCTACTTCGTGGTGGGCAATACCAGCTCTGGAAAGCCGAATACCGATTTCCCATCGTCGACTTCGACCGGGGCTTCTCTACCCTCCCCATCTATATTCGAAACCTCAAAGGTTCGGTCTTCAGCGACACCGGCGCCGCCTATACCGGTTTTCTCGCCGACGCCCAACTCCACACCGGCATCGGCGCCGAAATCCAGCTCGACACGGTCCTCGGATATTACGCCCTCAACAGCCTCCGCGTCGGGTTCGCCCGCGGCCTTCAAGAGGACGGGATCTCCGAATTTTACCTGCTCTTCGGAAGCGGCTACTGAGCCCTGAGATACTCTCAGCTCTCCGAATCCTCGCCATCCTCGGAGACCGGCTCCACGTCTATCCGCCAGATCTTCTCGTGACCGGTGCCGATACTCCGGGGCAAGGTCTCATTGTCCACAACGCCTTTGAAATGGGGTGACTCCACCGCTTCCACGCGGACGATGCCACTGGAGTCGAATTGAACCACCGCCACGTTTCTGGGACTCACCGAGTCTTCCCCGATCAACGCCCGCTGTCCCGTGCCCAGGCAAGCGGTGTGCAGGTGAAGGGTATCGCCTCTTTTTCCGGGATAATAAGCGTGGTGATGTCCGGCCATCATCATATCCACGTCGTGCTCCACAAAGAGCGCCTCCAGCTCTTCATCTGCAAGTATCTCGTGCTCTCTGCCCTGGGCCACCCCATAAAGTGGGAGGTGGCTGTAGACGAATTTGACCTCTTTATGAGAATTTCTCTTTAGCACCTCTTTGACCCAATTTCGCTGGGCGTCATCGAGGGGTCCGACCTGGGTCCCGTCGAGAGAGATGAACAGGGCCGGACCCAGCTCAAAGGCGTAATGAAAGGGGTAAAACTCGTCGCTTACAAAGGAGAGTTGCGGTCTTCTGGTTCTCCACTCCCGGGCAAATTGAACTCGCTCCTCCCAGAACGCCGGAGAGCCGGAGGCGTCGTGATTCCCGGGCGTTACGGCCAGGGGAATCCCCGCTTTTGCCAACTCGTCGGTGACCGCTTCGTGAAACGCCCGCCACATCGCCGCGTAATCGAGTCCTACTCGCTGACCGGCTACCATATCACCGGTGGAAACCACCAGGTCGGGCTTAAGGGACTCATTGATCCACTCCACGGCGGCGTGAACGTCGCGGGTATAATCGGTGGAGCCGTAGCTCCCGTTTAAGTCGGAGATCACCGCTACGGTCCACAATCGGTCCGAGGCACTTTCTTTCTCCTTCTGTGACTCCGGTGGCGCGGATTCTGGCTTTTCCCGGTCGGCCTCACCAGGCTCACCGGGCTGCTCCGATTCCTCCTGAGGAGGACTCACCTTTTCCTCAGCGTCACCCACCGGAGTCACCCACCCCGGGAGCACCACCAACATCAACCCCAGGATAAAAACCAATATTGTATATTTGCGCATCATCACTCGTGGAGGCTATAAAACGTTCCCATTTAATCGACGAGCCATTGTGTATGGCTCTTTTCGATCTGTCAAAAATTGAACCCCCGAGACATATGACAACGTTCACCAATTCCGACGGCGCGTCCATGCATTTTAAGGTGGACGGAGACGATAACGATGGACCGGTGGTGGTCTTTTTGAACGGTATGACCCAGACCACCAGGCACTGGGCCAGTCACGTTCGTGCCCTTCGGGACTCCCGACGAATTTTAACCTACGACGCCCGAGGCCAGGGCCAGTCCGCCCCGCCGAAGTCTACCCCGACGCTGGCTCTCCACACCTCGGATCTTCGGGAGATCCTCGATCACCTGCACATCGACAAAGTAGACCTGGTCGGCTTCAGCCACGGAGCCCGAATCGCTCTCGGCTTTGCCACCACCTATCCCGATCGAGTCCGACGCCTGATCCTCTGCAGCGCCACAGCAGAACCCACCGCCCTGGCCCGCACGATCATTCGATCCTGGCAAAAAGTGCTCCAAACCGGCGGCCTCTCCGCACTGGCCTGGTGCTCCCTTCCCACGATTCTGGGCCCCAAATTCTTAGAGCAAAATGAGCGGCTCTTAACCAACGTCGTCAAAGCCTCGGTGGAGAGAAACTCCGAGATGGGCACCAGGCTCTTGCTCGATGGACTGGCTGAATTTCCACCCCTCGATGATCTGGCCGGCAAGGTCCGGGCAAAAACACTGGTCCTCTCTGCCACCGACGACCCCCTGGTCTCTCCGGAGGGAGCCCGAAAATTAGCCAAGCTCTGCGGTGGAACTCATAAAATCGTCGAAGATAGCGGCCACACCATCCCCATCGAGCGGCCCAAATATTTTCGGGAATTGGTCACTAATTTCTTAGCTCGCTGACCTATTTCAGCCGCGCCCGAAGCGGAGCGCGGACCTATTTCAATCGCGATGCCAGCGCCTGGGCCGGATGCACCGCCGTTCGCTCTACCCCGTCGGCTATCTGATGGCGACAGGACGTCCCGGGAGCCACGACCACCACCTCAGCGTCGCTCTCTCGAAGCCTGGGAAAAAGAACCAGCTCTCCGATCTGCATAGATAACTCGTAGTGATCGGCCTCATAGCCAAAAGAGCCCGCCATTCCGCAACAACCGGTGGGCAGCGTTTCGACGGAATACCCCGCCGCCCTCAGGATCTCCTCGGTGGCCGTGGTTCCCACCATTGCCTTCTGGTGACAATGGCCGTGCAATACCGCCGGCACATCAGAGGGCTCTTTCCACATCTTCTCGGGAAGTCGGCCGACGTTTAGCTCCTGAACCAGAAACTCCTCCAATAAAAACGAGCGCTCCGACAGACTCGTGGCCACCGACCGCACTTCATCATCCACCAGATCGGGGAGCTCATCTCGAAAGGTCAACAGCGCGCTTGGCTCAATACCGATCACGGGCCGACCGGGATGGGCGTTGAGATCTTCTCGCACTTTTTCCAGGCCCTTCTCCGCCAGATTCTTGGCCTTTCGGACCATCCCTTTCGACAGATAGGTACGCCCGTCATCGCGCATCCCGAAGCGCTCCACGCAAAAACCGGCCGCCTCCAGGACTCTCACCGCCGCAAGGCCCACCTCCGGTTCTGAGAAGTCCGTAAAGGGATCGATATAGAGCCACACCACATCGCCTCCCTCGGGCGGCTTATTATCTCGTCGATACGTTTTAAAGACTCCGTCGAAGCTCTTCGATGAAAGCGCCGGCATCTGCCGCTGGGGAGAGAGCCCGAAGAAGCTATTCATGAACCACCTGGTCAACGAAAAGGTGAGCATGAAATTGGCCAGCCAGGGAAAAATCATCCCCAGGCGGCTGAGCTTTCCGTAATTTCCAAAGAGCCAGGCCGACCGAGGAGTGCCGTGTCTGTCGTAATAATGCTGGGTGAACTCGGCCTTCATCTTGGCCATGTCCACGTTGGCGGGACACTCGCTTTTGCAGCCCTTGCAGGAGAGGCAAAGATCGAGGGCTTCTTTGAGTTGCTCGCTCTCAAAGGCCACCTCCGGAGCTCCCCCCGTTAGAAGGCTTCGAAAGACGTTGGCCCGCCCCCGGGTGGTGTCCTTCTCGTCTCGGGTCGCCATATAGCTTGGACACATCGTACCGCCGGCTTCCGCGCTCTTTCTGCAGACTCCGGCGCCGTTACAGAGCTCCGTCGCTCGTACCAGGCCGCGCTCCGCCTCCCACCGAAAATAGGTCTTCACCTCGGGGGTGGGCTCCCCCGGTACGAAGCGAAAGTCCTGGTCGATGGGCCGGGGATCGACGATATTTCCGGGGTTGAAGATCCCCCGGGGATCAAACGCCTCTTTTACCTCCCGATGAAGCTCCATGACCTCTTCGCCATAAAACCGATTCAGAAGAGGCGAGCGGACCCGTCCATCGCCGTGTTCTCCGCTGATGGCTCCCCGGTACCTCTTCACCAGATCCGCCACGTCTCGGGCGATCCCCTTAAACCGCTCCACGTCTTGCGGATCTTTTAAGTTCAACTCCGGGCGCAGATGCAACTCTCCCACCGAAGCGTGGGCGTAGTAGACGCAGGCTGTATCGTAGGCGTCCATGATCTCTGTAAAATCACGGATATAGTCGGGCAAAACATCTACCGCCACCGCCGTATCTTCCACCACGGTCACAGGCTTTACGTCGCCCTCAATTCCCATCAAAAGCCCGAGCCCGGCTTTTCGTAATTCCCACACTGCCCGGTCTCTGGGCGGTCGAATGATGGGATAAGAATAACCCATCTTCAGCTCTTTAAACTTCTCGATGAGCCCGGCGGCAGCGTCTTCCAGATCCTGGTTCGTATTGCGATAAAACTCTACCACCAGAATGGCGTCGGGGTCTCCTTCGACCCAGAATCGATTGCGAGCTTGCTCGATATTATGGCGAGTCTGCTCCAGAACCCTGCGATCCATCAGCTCTACGGCTGCCGGTTCGTGTCGCACGGCTTCCACAGTGGCTTTCAACGCCTCTTCCAGGGTGTTAAAGTGCACGCACACCACCAGGCGATGCCGAGCGAGCTCCACCAGGTTGAGCTTTGCCTCCGTGACAAACCCCAGGGTTCCCTCGGTTCCGCATAAAAACCGGGCCAGCGAAAAGGGCTCTCCATCTTCTCGATAGGGAGCTCTGTTGACCACGTCATCTAAGGGAAACCCCGTATTTCTTCGCAACACATCTCGGCGGGGATAGCGCTCCTCGATGAGCTCGGCCTTCTCCGTGGCGATCCTGTCCAAACACTGCAGCCCCAGCGCCAACCGACTTTCTCCGTTCATCGCCTCTTCGAACTGCTCCTCGTCCCACTGGCCCAATTCGGCGTATTCACCATCGGAAAAAACGACCCCCAACTCCAGAACGTGGGCCATCGTATTTCCATATAAAATGGAGTGGCTTCCACAAGAGTTATTGCCGATCATCCCCCCGATCATGCAGCGATTGGACGTCGACGTATCGGGCCCAAAGAAGAGCCCGAATTGCTCGAGGTGTCGATTCAATTCATCCAGCACCACACCGGGCTGCACTCGAACCCACTTCTCCTCGACATTGACCTCCAGAATACGGTTCATGTGCCGGCCCATATCGACCACAAGCCCTGAACCCACGCACTGGCCGGCCAGACTGGTGCCCGCGGCTCTGGGAATCACTCCGATCCCCAGATCATCGGCCAACCTCGCGATGGCCTGCACGTCCTTACGGCTTCGGGGAAAAGCCACCCCCATCGGCTCCTCCTGATAAACGGAGGCGTCCTGTGAATAGAGCAATCTTCGCAGCTTATCGAGGTGAACCTCCCCCTCCATCTCATCTGCAAGGGCGTCAAACTCCTCGCGCCCACTCTCTACTTCCACTGCCATCAACTCTCCCGACTACAGGTTGTGCGAATATCAAAAAAAATGCCCACATCAATAACTGACGTGGGCATTCAATCCTTCCAGCCTGAGCCATCCAGACCAATAATCGATCGGCCGGATTATACGGTTACGACCCACACCATCACGTGGGCGAATACACCGCTGGCCAGCTTGACGGGCACGCGGTAAATCCCCAGCTCGTCGAGACCTTTGGAAGGAATGTCGATGAAGCGATGCTCCACTTCAAATCCTTCGGCAGCCAGAACTTCGGCGATCTCCCGGGCGCTCACTGAACCGTAGAGGGCATCCTCTTCGGCCACGCGCTTCGGGATGGTGATCGCAATGCCGTCGAGTTGAGATTGAATCCCCAACGCTTCGGCCCGCTCTTGCTCTTTGCGGGTTTCGATCTGACGCTTCTGGTGTTCCAGCGCTTTTTTCTTCGTCGCACTCGCCGGCAGCGCTAATCCCTTCGGGATCAGATAATTGCGGCCGTATCCGGGTGCCACACTTACGACTTCGCCCATCTCACCGAGCTTGGGCACATCTTCAGTCAGAATGACTTCCATCGTTGACTCCTATTCGTCGTCGTCGTCCATCACGGGGATGATCTCTTCTTCCTCTTCTTCTTCCGGCTGAGCCAGTCGCTCTTCCGGGATCAGATCGTCGTCCAGCTTGACGGTCAAAAACTTCAGGACCGCGTCTCGCAGCTTCAGGTTTCGTTCCAGCTCGGCCACCGTCCCCGAAGGAACCAGGTAGCGGTAATACTGATACACACCTTGCTCGAATCGCTTGCCTTCGGTGCGATCTTTGATCTGATACGCCAGTCGGCGTGGTCCCCAATCGTCGAATTTCAGAAGGTGTCCGCCTTCGTTATCGATGACGCCTTCCACTCGTTCTCGAATGGAGGCCACATCTTCTTCGGCGGTGTCGGGACGAAGAATATAAATCGTTTCGTACTCGCGTTGTCTCTCTACGGGCATATTCCAACCTCTCGGGTAAAGCCCCGTCTTTTAAGCGACGGAGCGAGGTTATCCGACCGGGCGTTTTGCCGCAGTCGAGTAATCTTCATTAAACTTCTATGTTCTGCTTCAATTCTTGACGCACACAGTGCACGCCGCGCTTTCTTACTGCCTATTGGACTGAGTTGCAACCCAAAGTAGCTACGAGGTTCCAAAAGAAAATCAATGAAACGCATTCTGGGCTGCCTGGACCCCGTCTGTGAGCACCGTCTCCACCGCATCACAGGCTCTTTCGATGAGATCTTCAATCATTGGCATCTCACCACTATCGAAACGACCCAGCACATGACCTGTGACGTTGTCATGGACCGGTCGCCCCACTCCCAGCCGAATCCGAATGAAATCCTTCTCCCCGGTCTTGGCCACGATATCTCGAAGCCCATTATGACCGCCGTGGCCTCCGCCGCTTTTGATCTTGATCTGTCCGGCGTCCAGATCGATATCATCATGCAATACGATCGTATCTTCGGAGCTGATATCGTAAAACTGACGAGCCGCCACCACCGATTTGCCGGACTTATTCATGAAGGTATGGGGCATCAAGAGCACCACGTCTTCCCCAACCAGAGGTCCGGCAGCGTAGAGGCCATTGAACTTTTGA
>SKNI01000506.1 GCA_007120615.1 Myxococcales bacterium
AGACCTTCGGTCCATCCGGCGATGACCCGGTTCAACGGGAACGAAGCTGGCTTTCCGCGCTTATAGGAACTGTCGAAAAGCTCGCCGTCTGTGGTCCAGCCGGCGTAGTGAACGGTGACCGTGTCGGTCGCCGCGGGGTGGGTGGAACCGTCGCCGGCGCGCAATACTTTGGTGGCCAGTCCGGAAGCGGTGGTTTCTGCATCGGCCGGCGGTGCAGCGACATCGGAGGGGGTAGCGGTGGGATCACTCATAGTGTTTGCTCCAGGTTAAGGGTTGTATTAGCCCGATGGTTGTAAAATCAGCGCGGAATAAAGACAAGGGCGAATGGTTTTTCCCTCGGTGACGCACCGCGTCATGGGGGTTGTGACGCGACGCGTCATAGTATAGGGTGTAGGTTATTAACACGCAGTTTTCGCCCGCGGTTCAACAAGATCGGACCAGAATTATAAGGAGTATCACCATGGCACAGTCATTACTTTCCAGGCTTAATCTCTCCAAAGAACGGCTCACGGAGCTTCAGAACGGACTCTTCCTCAAAGGAGAGGGCGCCCGCGATGCTTCTCTTTCCGCGATCTACGGCCTGGGGGCGAGCACTCTCACCACGGCAGCCGATCTGAGTGAAAGGGTTCCCCTGGTGCAGGGCAGTTCCGAAGGATTGCGTCAGAAGGCCGAAGCCCTTCAGGATGCCGGCAAAGCCGTTCAGCGGCCGCCGATCAACGAGTACGACGAGCTCAACGTCCAGCAGGTCAATCAAGCCCTCGAAGGCCTCTCGGAGTACGAATTGGAGAAAGTCCGCCGCTACGAAGAGTCCAATAAGAACCGCGTCACTGTGTTGCGTGAAGTGGAACGGCTGCTCGGCTAACCATCATCCTGTCTCCCTTTCGCCCGTTCTGGGCGAAGGGGAGGCTTGATGTTGAGACAACAGGGGTCGCCGCGACCGAGCTAGATGCACTCCACGGCCGAGCTCTACTCCTGCCACTGAAAGATCGGGCGCTGTACACCATCGGGAGCCTCCCCGATGGTCCAGATCTCGTTGAAATCCCAGTCCTCAAAGGTATCCATCTCAGCAAATTCGGCCGTGGTTCGGCCGGTTCCACCATCACTGGAGCCCACAATGGTGGTTTCTTGATCCCAATAGGAGGCGCTCACCGGGGTTTCCCAGTTGGAGCCGATCAAGGCACCCGTGTAGGTGCTCGAACTCTCGACGGAGCCCGCGGCGTAGGATTCGGTGACTGAGGCTTCGTGGGTTCGTGCTACCAGACCGCCGGCCATACCTGTGGCCTCGACGTCTGCTGTGGAAAAGGAGGTCATGATCGAGCCGTAACACAGTCCCACGAGGCCGCCGACCCAACTCGAACCGGTGACGGTGCCGCTGGAATAGGAACTGGCGATCATGCCATCCTCGTTATGTCTGCCGGCGAGCCCGGCGACTCGATCTTCACCCTGGATATCGCCTGTTGCGTAGGATTGACGGATGTCGCCGTCATTCCATCCGACAAGGCCGCCGGTAAAATCTGCGCCCACGACATCTCCGGTGGCGTGGCAGCCCTCGATGGCTCCCGCTCCATCGACGGTGCCGGAGTTGCTGCCGACAAATCCCCCCGTTCTGAGAGTGCCTTCGACGTCTCCTGTGGCGTAGGAGTCGGTGATGATACCCGTATTATTGCCGGCGAAGCCTCCGGTGATGCTGCCCTGGTTGACTACATTCGCCGAGGTCGAAGAGTCAGCGATTGTGCCTTCATTGGTGGCCACAAAGCCGCCGGAACGACCGTCTGCGGTGATGGTGCCGCCGATCACATGGGTATTGGTGATGGTGCCACGGTTGGTGGTGGCCACCGCAGCAACATGTTCTTTGCCCGTGAACTCCATATTTTCCAGAGTCAGATTCTCAATGACACCGTCTTCTCCGATACTGCCGAAGAGGGCCACAGAGTTGGAGTCTGGAGAGTCGATGGTCAGATTCCGAACCGCAAAGCCATTGCCGTCGATGGTCCCGCCAAAGCGCTCATTTGAGCCTTCCGGGCCAATGGGAGCAAAATCTTCGACATCTGCCAGGTCGATATCGCGGTAGAAAACAAACGCATCGAAGACAATATCGTGGTCCAACTCGGAGACATCGAGGTGATGCGGCGCGCAGATGCGGTGGGGATATTCCGCCGAACCATTGCCGCCACCGAAGGGCTCTCCCTCCTCGTGGCAGTCGACAAAACTGACCGTGTCGCCCGTTACTTCTATGGGCTCGGTGATCTGCAGAGTCTTGTCTCCGGCGTTGGTGGAGATCATTTCGCAGATCGCGACGCCGTCCTCGTCGCTTTCGCTGCAATCGCCGTATTGGTTCTCCTCTCCAGACGCAGTAAATTCAGGAGTGACACCATGGATCGGGTTTCCAAATTGATCGGCCAATTCGATGGTCACCTCCAGCGGGGTGATGCCATCGGCGATCCCCACATCGTCGGCTGTGATCGTGGAGTTGTCGCGGTGCACATCGGCCGCGACCACGTCAAAGAGATGGGTGGTCGTGGAGGCTCCTTCGAGATTTTCATCATCGGCTGTGATTTCAATCTGGTAGTCTGCTCCCGCTACCTCCACCGCGAATTCAAATCGGGCGATCCCATCGGCATCGGTCGTCGTGACCGACTCGCCAGCACTGAACTCGCTCTGGTTTAGGCGGGCTTCGAGTTCTACTTCTTGCAGAGCAATGGAATCGCCGTCGTCGTCGATAAACCCCACCTCGATTGTGAAAGATTGACCGCTTCCAACCTCCAGAGGCGGTTCGACGACGACGGTCAGGTAGCCGCCGCTATCATCTAGTTCCGTGTCGCCGTTTTGTTCTTCTTCGCCGCAGGCGGTGGTGGCGAGGAACGCGACGGTCGCCAGTAGGGAGATTGCTTTCTTTGCTGTGCTGGTGTTTCGGTATTTCATACTTCGTTTCCTTAGGTGCTCTCAATAGTAGGTCTCGCTGATCGGCACCATAGGGGGTGATGGGGTCGTGGTTCAAAGGGCACTGCGCTAGTGGACGTGGCGTGGACGGTGAGTCGTGGCGGTGTGGGTGGTGCGGGCGTCTCCTGGTCTCCGCGCTTGCGAGCCTTGATAAGTGAATATTTCGGGAGGATAATGGGTTCTGTCCATAGGCTGTGAATGTGGAACCTACTTATGTGGAATATTCGATGAATTTGAATCATGTCGGCCTCTCCGGGTTAGTATCCGTCTCGCTGCTGCTGCTTGTGGTGGGACTTCTGTCGGTGGGGTGTGCTTCTCCGAACTCGGAGCCTGAGGTCGAAAGCGTGAGCGAGAATGGAGAGCGAGAGTTGGTCGTTTTGGTCCACGGACTGGGCCGAACGGAGCTTTCCATGCTCCCTTTTTCCTGGGCGCTGAAGCGAAACGGGTATGAGGTGTTGAATTGGGGCTATTCCAGCACCTGTTGTTCCATCGCTGAGATCGGGGAGCGACTGGGATCTGATCTGGAAGCACTGGAGCCGCGTCCCGACAAAATTCACTTTGTCGGCCACAGCATGGGAAATATCGTGGTTCGTTGGATGCTCAATCACGACCCGCCGGCCGAAAAGGGGCGCGTCGTGATGCTGGCGCCGCCCAATAAAGGAGCGGAGGTCGCCGATAAATACGTGGACCTTATGGGATGGCTTCTGGAGCCTCTCGAAGATTTGACCACCGACGAAAATAGTACGGCTCGTTCACTTCCGCCGATCGAAGAGCGCGAGGTGGGGGTTATCGCCGGAAAATATGACGGAAAGGTCTCACTCGACGAAGCTCATCATGAGGGCGAGGAAGACTTCAAGGTCGTGGGGGCAGCGCACACTTTCATTATGAACCGGCCCGACGTCCATCGGTTCACGGTCGACTTTCTGCAGGACGGGTATTTCGAGCAGAATTAGGAGCGACGATGTCCTCTTCGTCCGCGCCCCAGGTTGGAGTTTGACCCCCGTACCGGATAAATTACGATGATCAGAACCCAAAAATTCGCCCGCACCTTAATGAGCATCGCATTTCTCGGTGGGCTGCTGGCAATCCAGGCAGGTTGCGAGGGCCTATTTTATGACCTTGACCAGGAGCGATACGGCAGTGGGGGTGGTGGTGGAAATCTGATCGAAATTGAGGGCTTCGTCACGCTGGATGGCACAAATGAGGCTCTGACGGGCGTCCGCGTTTGCTCCGGGGAAGGCGAGAGCGCGGTTACGGCAGTGACCAATAGCAACGGAAGATTCGTTCTCTCCGTAGATGGGCCGCCTCCCATAGACGTGCGAGCGAGTCAGTCGGGATTTTTTCGCGAAGAGAAAGAGGTCGATAATTGGGATGCGACCCTGAATTTCGAACTCACCGCCTGTGGTCTATGTCCCAATCAGCCCATCTCTCCGTGCCCCGCCCCCTGAATCTCGACAATTTGGGAGCAGGCCCGAAGGTAGGCTCGCTTTCGTTTTGCGCTCTCTACTTCTGAGGAGGAGGCGCGCTGTGCGAATCGATTGAGTGCTCGAAAGAGTGCCATCGTGGCGAAGTCCCGGGCACCGCTGTCATCGGAATGCGTCAGCACATAGTCGACGACGATATGATTGCGATCAAAAGCGATCAAATCACCCAGTCCCAGAATATAAACCGGGCTCTCTCCCTGGCCCTCGACGAGCTCCAGCTTTCGAATATCGTCGAGTCGTTCGAATAATTCCCCGCTGACGCGCCCGCGTAGATCGTCGAGGAGGCTCGCCATTAGGAGTTCTTCTGAAGATTTTTTGGGCTCTGATGCGAGTTCTCGTACGGGCTCACTGATAGATTCTATTTCACGCTTTTTTGGTGGAAGATCTGGAATCTCGCGCTCGGATTCCTGCTCTTTTTTTGCAATGGGAGCGGGGATGGGTGATGGTCTTCTCGAGGGCGCCAGATCTCGAATCTCGTCTGCGAAGGGCGCCAGAAGGGTTTCGGGAGTAAAGCGCTCATCGAAGCCCGCCCAGGGAAGAGAAGCGGGGAAGACGATCGCCCGGGCCCCGTCGGAGAGTCGAACCGACGGGCTGGATCCGGTGTAGATCCGAAGCAGGGAGCGGCCGTTGGCTTCGGTAGTAC
>SKNI01000312.1 GCA_007120615.1 Myxococcales bacterium
ATCACCATGGGCCCCAGAAAACTTCATATCGCCGTGGACTCCGGAAACGGCGTCGCCGGCGTAGTGGCCCCCGAGTTATTTCGCGACGCCATTGGCGTAAAGGTCCACGAGCTCTTCTCCGAGCCCGACGGTACCTTCCCCAACCACCACGCCGACCCCACGGTGGCCGAGAACCTGACCCATCTGATCGAAGCGGTGCGCGAGCAAGGCTGCGACTTCGGCGTCGCCTACGACGGCGACGGCGACCGCATCGGCGTCGTCGACGAAGAAGGGACCATCATCTGGGGCGACCGCCTCATGATCATCTTTGCCCGACAGGTCCTCAAAGATAACCCCGGCGCCACGATCATCGGCGAGGTCAAATGCTCCCAGACCCTCTTCGACGATATCGAGAAGCATGGTGGAAAGCCCATCATGGCCCGCGTCGGACACAGCCTCATCAAAGCCAAGATCAAAGAAACCGACGCCCACCTCGCCGGCGAGATGAGCGGTCATATCTTCTTCAACGATAGGTTCTTCGGTTTTGACGATGCTCTCTATGCCACCTGTCGCCTGGCGGAGATCGTCTCCCGCACCAATCAGCCCTTTAGCGCTCTTCTGGCCGACGTTCCCAATACCTTCGCCACGCCAGAGATTCGCCAGGACTGCCCGGAAGACCTCAAATTCAAAGTCCCCGGAAAAGTGGCCGAATATTTCGCCGACGACTATCAGGTCAACACCATCGACGGCGTCCGCGTTCAATTCGCCGACGGCTGGGGCCTGGTCCGCGCCAGCAACACCCAGCCCGTGCTCGTGGTGCGCGCCGAAGCCAACTCCCCGGAAGCCCGGGACCGCTACCTCAAACACCTCGAAGACGCCATCGCCTCCGCCGAGCGCCAGCTCGCCTGAGACCAGCGCTTAACTCCGACGGCGGTGTGATGGTCAATACACCGCCGTCAACGGGCAGTGGTCCGAGACCATCCGAATATAGACCGGACAGGACTCCCGGTTCTCACAGCCCACCGTCTCGCAGGCCCCTCGGACCCGAATCTCTCGAGCGTCTTTGTTTGCCAGAATGTGGTCGAGGGCCGTCGTCAGACAGATATCCTTTTTGTCCCAATACGACGTGCAGGGGATTTCAGCAGACGACCATGACAGCCCCGTTGCCTCTCCGAACTCCTCCACCAGCACTCGGTCGGAGTCCCCGGTGGTGTTGAAATCTCCCAGAACTACAACCTCATCGCCGGTATCCACGGCCCGCTCCACAATTGGCCGTAGCGCCTCCAATTGTCTCCGCCGAATCTCATGGCCCAGAGACGTGGCCTTGAGATGCAGCACAAAGACCCGTACCTGGCGCTGATTCCGGGCGCCTCTGGTCTCCAGGCGAACCTCCAGCGTCGCCCGTGCGCCCCGGTGAATTACCGTCTCGTAATGAGTCTGAACCTCCCGCACACCAAGCAACCTTGAGTCGTAGACCAACCCCACGCTGTGAAAGACCTTCTGGTCGGGAAAAACCGTCTCCCAATCATCGCCGAGATAAAGCCGGACATTCTCCACGAAGACATCGCGGTCGGTGATCTCCTGCACGCCCACCACGTCCACATCCAGCGTCCCCAGAAGTTGCACGGCCCCCGCCGATTGCCCGGGAGTCTGGGGATAAGTCTCGATATTAAACGTCGCGATCCGCACCGGCGGCGCCGACGAAGACACAACCCAGAGCACCACCAGGCCGATCAGCGCCAACCCCAAAACCACCCACACCAGCGGCCGTCGAATATAGAGTTTGAGCAGGAAAATACTCAGTCCCACCAGGTCATTCGGTCGTTTCGTCATATGTATAATATAACACCCGTTCTGCGGAGCGCGGACGTCCCCACGTCCCCGTCCGCTTCAAAGAAAAAGCGCTTTTTGTTTCATGCGGACGAGGACGTCCGCACTCCATAAGGTGGTCATTGAATCATACACGCCACAGCACTTCAGGTCTTACGCTTCCAGCCTTGCTGCCACTGTTCAAACTCGCTCGGTCGAACGCGGTAGCGAGCAAAGTTGCCTTCGTGCAGGCTCGTTAGTTCCAATTCCACAGTGTCGATAAAGTGTTTTTGATGTTCCGGCGGAAGAGATTTCGCGAAGTCGCGAAGGTGCTCTATGGCCTGCGGCCGCGAGAGCTGTTGGCGGATGATTTCTGAAACCACGGTTTTGATCTCCTGGCGCCACTGCAGGCGAAATTGATCGGGCTCGCCGAGAGTCTCCCGGATGGAAGTATATCGGGCCAGGGAGCGCTCGTAGGCCTCAACAAATAACGTGCGAAGAAGAGAAACGTCGTTGAGTTCGTAGATAGCGAGTACGGCCTCGACATAATCTTGGCGATCCACGTCAATGAAAGACAGAGGGCTGAAGTTGCCACGAATAAAGGGGATATTCGCGGCAAGGCGTGAAACCCGCTTGTTCACATCGGAAAAGGGCTGCAAATAGGGCAATTGGACGAGCACGAAGAAGGACTGCTCGAAGGGATCTTCAATGGCGTCCGCTTTGCCCACCAAGATTGAGAAAAGCTCTTTGATCTGATGCGGGTCATTGAGCGGATAGAATACGGACCCTGAGATGCCCACTGCGTGAGCGCGCAGCCGCCCGGAGGCGGCCGGATCGGGAAGTAAGTTCTCTGAGAGCAACGCATGGAGGTTTCGGATTGTCAGCGGGTTGAAACCAATCTCATCAGCGCCCTCGACCAGAAACTCAATGGCACCCTTATGATTTAGAATCATTTGCGTCTCGAGCGGATCGCGCTCGTCGGAGTGAGCTCCGTCGGCCAGCAATTGCTCGGTTTCGAGTAGGGAGTAGGTGTTTCCTTCCAGGCGGCTTGAGTTCCATGACAGATCGATGAGAAGGCGGTCGAGAATCTGTCGCGCGTACGTTCCGGCAGGAAGGTCGGTCGTCGCAATCTGACCCATATCTCTAAGGTGTTTTGTGAGAGTTCCACCAAGATAGCTGGTGCGATTGGGTTCGTAAGAGGTGAGAAAACTTCGTTGATAGGAAACGGGTGGACGTTTCGATAGTGGTCGGGAAATCCTCTCTTTTACAGACTCGTAGACCTGCGATGTCTCGTTTGCTGGTTCGAAATCAGCCGGAAAATAACGTGTGCTTTTTCCTTTACCTTCTTTGCGAACCTGGCCCTCCCGAATCATTTCCCGAAGACGACGCTTAATCGTGCTACGAGAAACGTCGATGTGCTCTTCGAGATCAGAAATCGCTGCACCAGGATTTGATGCCAAATAAGCAAGAATATCGTTGCGGTCATTGGTCATGGTTTGCGCCGACAGCAAGAAAAGGCTGATTGAGTGCTAAATCATAACATCATCTCTATCCTTCATTCACCCCATTTCGGGTCATTTCGGGTCATTTCGGGTCATTTCGGGCCATTTCGGGTCATTTCGGGTCATTTCGGGTCATTTCGGGTCATTTCGGGTCATTTCGGGTCATTTCGGGTCATTTCGGGTCATCAACTCACACACCGATCTGCGGAACGCGGACGTCCCTGCTTCAAAGAAAGAGCGCCTCTCGTTTCATGCGGACGAGGACGTCCGCGCTTCCAAGCCGCTAATCGACTCACACACGCCACGGCGCCGTACGCTCCTCCCGAAGCCGCACAAGTCTGCCCGCCGATTCGTGAATCAGCGGGTGAAGGTCCCCGCTATTTACAAGGCTTCGCAAGGTCTTAAGCCTCATCGTGGGCAATAACTTCAACACCAGACCGGTGTCGGCGAAGGGGTTCTGCACCACCGCCGCTCGGGCGTCGTAGCGCCCAAACCAGCGCCGGTGCAGCACCACGACCTGTAGGATCTCGGGCACCGTCGGGCGCCTGGTGGCCACGGTCATCACGTCCTGGAGCCGAACCTGGGGGTTATTCATCAACTTCTCGATGACCAGGGGGCTGGGATCCATCAAGAGCCGATCCAGAAATTTACGCTTCGGTCCTCCCGCCAGCATTCGCCGCTCTCCGAGAGTCGTATCCCGGTCCAGCGGCAGGCGAACCTCCGGAAGTCTTCGCCCCTTCGGCAGCGACCGATAGGGGGGCACCTCGCGCACCAGATCGGTGACCGCGAACCGCTGGGCCTGATGGGAGGCCACAAATAGATCTTTGATTCGATCGTATTCGTCATCCAGCCGCATCTGGATCAGCCACCAGATCATGGCCAGCATCGCCTCCGGTGCTCCCGGATGACCCCATAATGCCCCACGTAAAAGTTGATCGATACACCAGGCGGCCTCCATCGCATCGAGACCCTCCATCACCGATTTGACGGCGGCGGACTGCATCGCCAGCTCCGGCAACCCCTCTACTCTTTGCACAATATCTACATAGGCCTCTTGCAGTGGGTCCGGCAGATCCGGATCCCACTGCAGCTCTTCGGCCTCTGGAGTCTCTTCGTTCTCAGTCATCAGACCGACTCAGTTCTGAGCCGCTACCGGTTCACCTTCGTCCCAGTCCACACCGGTAACTTCCACTTTTACCAGGTAGTTTTCCCCGTTTAGCACCGTCTGAGGAAGGCCGTCATCAAAGACCAGGGTAAAGGGAAGCAGATCCCGAGACGCCACATGTCCCGTCCCGCGACCGAGCAGATCACGGGCGTCTTCGACGTTGCGCAGCGAACGAAATTCTCCCACGGGAGTGTCATCTCCCGGCGCCCCGGCGATCTGGTGCAATACCCGACCCTCGGGAGTCGTGATCATGGCGCGCAATCCCACTCCATCGAAGCTCTGGCTCTCGTTATTTCGGATCATTCCTTTGAGGACCAGCAGATGTCCGTCTCTTCCCACCGAGATATATTCGCTGGCCACGCCCTCTACAGTGACCGGAGCGGCATGAGTGCGAACCACAGTGGGCTGAGTCGTCTTCTGCCATTCCGTACGGGGTTCATATTCCCCATCGGCAAAGGCCACTCTCAGCATGTCGGGGAAGGCCCTGAAGTCGATAAATCCATCGTTGAGCGAGGCGACCACTCCCACAAAGCCCATCGCCACCAGGCAGAGAAGTAGAAGAAAGGTCACCACCTTCATTCCCGCGCCACCGCCGATCTTATGGGGCTCGAAATCCTCTTCATCCCAGGTCCGCGGTTGAGGCGCCGGCTGAGGTGCAGCCTTCGCGGCAGCCGCTTCCGGGTCCGCCGCAGCGTCGGACTTCTTAACCTTGCGCTGCGTCGGAGGAGCACCTTTGGCTCCCATGGGATGCTTGCCCTTCCTCTTTTTCTTCGGCGGCCCTGCCGGCTTTCCGGGATCGACCTTGCCTTTATCGGGATCAAAATGAGCGCCGTCTTGCCCGAAAGAAGAATCCACCAGGTCTTCGGGATCTCCAAAGGATCCACCGGTTCCCATCAACGCTTCCGGCTCTTCTTGCGGGCTCTCTTCGTTCTCAGGCTCCGGCTCTCTGGCTGCAGGCGGACTCGACGCCTGCGGCGGCGGAGAAAAGCTCTGGGGATCTGATTCTTCCTCGAGCTCGGCTTCCTCTTCCAGGGCTTCCGCCTCCGAAGATTCGTCAAAGGCGCTTTCAAAGGAGCTCATCTCCGAATCACTCTCGTCGGAGGAGAGGTCCCCGAAGGCGCTCGACTTCTTCGGTTTTAAGTCCAGTCCGGCATTGGGGAAGGGGTTAGAAGCCTTGGAAGACCCACTCTCTTTGGAGGTCTCCTCTTCATTATCACCGTCTTGATAATAAATCTCTGGATCGCCTTCGTCGTCGGCGCGAACCCGAAAGACGTGGCTACAACGAGAGCAACGCAATTTGACTCCATCTGCGTTGATTCGCTCGTCGGGCAATTGAAAACCGGTGGAACATTCCGGGCAACGGATGATCATAGTTGGACCTCAATGACGTAATCGGTCATGGCTTCTAACGGACCTGACTCTACAACGGGTGTTGCGATTTTCCAACTAATTCAATGTGATTTACCCTATTGGGACAAATCCACGTTTTCTTCGAGTTGGTCGAGACGCTCTTCGAGAGCATCGATGGTCTCCCGCATTCGCTCCAGATCCCGGCGCATCTCCGGGATATGAGTCAGCTGATCGACGGCGTCGCGAAACCTCTCATCGAGGCGCTGTTGCATCTCGTCGACCGACTTCTGGGTCCCGTCGACGAACTCGCGAATCGCCTTCCCGCCCCCTTCCAGCGCCTCGGCTCGTCGCTTAAATTCATCTCGAAACTGGGTCACCGGCCATTGCAGCCTGGAGAAAAACTCTTCTCCCGATTGAATGATCCCCCGCAATACAGAGACCGGAAACGACGGATTGGTCTTTTGTTGTTCCAGAACGATATGGGCAAGCGTACCGCTGGTGATATCCTCTCCCGTCGAATTGTCGACGATCTGAACTTCTTCGCCATCACGCACCATCCCCTCGATGTCTTCGAGGGTGATATAGATGCTCGACTCCGTATCGTAGAGCTTTCGATTGGCGTAGCGCTTGATGATTCGGGGCATTACTTGAGGACTCAGAGTGATTTTCCGATGTTCGGTAAGGCCAGCGGGCATCAAAAATCGAAGCCGCCGGCGAAGGTATATTGATTGACCGTATCGCCAAATACCGCTTCCAGGGTGAAGCTCAAGATCCAGACGTTGAGCCGACTTCCCAGAAAGACGCGATTGGCCTGCGCAGTGCGCTGAGAGAAGACAAACTCCGGCGCGAAACGCACGTTGGCGTCGTTGCGACTAAATTGCGGCGGTCGCGGGTCCTGGGGATATGCGTTGAGCACCCGGGTCGAGGCGATCGTATATAATTGCTGATAACCCACATAGGGCGTAATCGAAGTCACTCCGGCGAGCCCGAAGGACTTGGAGGCCGAGAGATCCCAGGCGGCGTTGATCAGATTCAGCTCCGGTGCCCCCACAAGGGTATTGACCGAGCCTCGCACTGCCACATCGGGGAAATAATCAAACCCCTCATTAAGCGCCCACCGCAAGTCGGCGCCCATCGCGAACATCTCGCTGGCATAGAGATAAGCCAGGTTGCCCACCACCTCAAACGAGAACGGGAGCCCCTTTCGCACCTGAAGATGACTGGTAAAGAGCACCGGATCGGGACTTCGCCCCTCCATGCCTTTTTGCCAGTACGGGGTGGTCTCTCCTTCGGTGACCGAATCGTGAGGAATGGTGGAGAAACTGGTCATCAATTTCACGGCAAAGCCAGCCTGCCCCAATGTCTCGGAGGGCGCGATCAGCCGGGGAGCGAATACCTGTCCCAGATCCTTGGTCAGCGCCGAGAATCCTGCTTCATCGGCCTCCACAAACCCACAGGTATTGGTGCAACCCTCGCGCTCAACGGTTTGAAAATCACCAAATCGCGACAGCTGAAGGTCATTGGGACCAGCCCAGGCCATGGTAGCGCTCAAGAGCACTGCCAGTACCGCTGTGACACTCATTGTTACGCATTTCCAGATACTCATCCAACAACCTCCGACATCGGCGCCTGCCCTCTTAATTGCATCGATATTTTCTACCATTATCGACACCGGGCATCCGGGTTTCTCGACCGTGGTTCTCGTTCTATCAAGGGGGCATTTCACCGTCAAGCGAGGCTCTCTCCCCGAGCCGTCTCAACGGCCGTCGGGACCCGGAGCGCGGACGTCCTCGTCCGCATCAAAGAAAAAGTGCCTTTAGCCCAATACGGGCGGGGACGTCCGCGCTCCAGCCCCCCTGGCTTACACCCCCAATGATAAAGGAAGTTTTGTCTCTCGAGCCAATAGGGCCTATAATTAACATCGAGCGAGGTCCCGCACTGCGGAAATGCCTCCCTTCATTAACCCCATGCGTAGTAGACACCGTGTTATTCTCTCAGTCCGATCACTGGCATAACCTTCCGGTACGCTCGGTATACCGCCCTTCCCCGTTCGACGGTCGCTCGTTTCACTGGGTAGAAGCGGGCAGCGGCGACGACATCGTCGTATTTCTTCACGGAATCATGGCTCACTCCATGGCCTTTCGTTGTGTATTGGAGTCCAGCGCTCGCAACTACCGGGTTATCGTACCCGATCTGCCCGGACACGGCCGAGATGACACCTTTCACAGTTCCATTATCACTCCCACCATCGATGGTTTATTGCGCTGGCTGGAGGCCTTTCTCGACACTCTGGACGGACAAACGGTCCACCTCGTAGGCCACTCCCTGGGGGCGACTGTTTCTTATCTCGCCGCCCTCGACGACCAGCGCTTCTCTTCCATCGAGACCCTCACCCTGGTCAGCCCCGGCCTTCAGATTCGGGTCCCCCTGTGGACCAGCACTCTTCTGGGGCGATTCCCGGCCCGTCTGGCCCGCCTAGGGATTCACCGCGCCGGCATTCGACTCTATGAGCCCTTTCAATGGCGCCAGGCCCGAATGAACAAACGGGATCTTCAGGACTATCTCCATCCCATCAAAGAGGTCCGAAGGATGAGTCATATTCTGGGGATCGGCTCCGACCTGGTCAAACGCACCGGCAGCCTCGATGGAGCCGATGCCATCGATCTGCGCACGCTTATTATCTGGGGCGACAGCGATCTCCTTCTGCCCCTTCCCACCGCCTATGAATTGCGAGACCGCATCTCCGACTCTCGACTGGAAGTCTTTGAAAATTGCGGCCATTGTCCCATGGAAGACTGTCCCACCGATTTCCACACCGCGTTGAGCGACTTTCTCCCGTCCCCGCTCTCAAAGCTCGCGCAATAACAGCTCTCCGGGATGCTCCCCTAATTTCTCTCTTAATTCCCGTCGGCCGTCGTCGAGGAGCTTCAAAAAGATCTCTCCTTTCCCCCTCATCAGTCGCCCGTCTTCGGTGCAATGCTGCCAGACAAAGCGCAACTCCTCGCCATCTCGAGCTCCCAGAAGGTGGCCCCGAATCACCGGCCCACCGCGGTATTGCGCTTCCAGAACCGGCCCGATCTGACGAAACCAGAAAACACTTCCCACCGGCAGTGTAGCCTCGGGAGTGGTGTTGTGGATCAGGCAAAATGCACTGTGATCGAGCCCGGGACGAGCCTGCCGATAATAGCGGGCCATCAATTTGCCGGAGCCCTGCTGAAAGACCGAATGTCTCCCTAATTCTTCGGGGATCGCTCCCTCTTCGATATCGACGAATCCAAACCCGCTGAAAAAACCGACCGCTCCCTCCGCCCGAATAAAAAGAGCCCTCACATCGCGCTCTTCGCGCAGGTGCAACATGGCGCTGGCCAGCTGCGATGCCCCAACACCGCTTCCCCGCGACGAGGGCGCCACTGCCAGAGAGTGAATAACGGCATCGCCACTCTTATAATGACTCCATCCTACCGCCGCGGCCACGCCTCCGGCGGACGTCGTCGCCAATAGATAAGTGGTCTCCGTGGCGTTCGGGTCCACCTGATGCTGCGATAGATTACAGGCTCGCAACAGCGGCTCCACCCGTTGCACTTCATCGGTCATCTCCAGACGATAACCGAGACTTTCGATATTATCGTTTTGCATCGATGTCCTCTTATTCATACCCGGTCTTATTCGTCGTCCTCTTCACTCTCTTCTTTCGCCGATGCTGCCGCCACCAGATCGCAGTCCGGCGCACTCAACGCGCTGGTGATTCGGCTGCGCAGTGAATTATCCTCGATCCCGGAGACGCTCAATCCCGATCGAAGCTCGCACATCTCCAATTCGGTGGCCTGGATTCGACCCTCGGTCTCCTCGATCTGCTCCGGGCGACGCTCCCGGCGCTCCTCCAATTCCGCTTTGTAGGTCTCGGCCGTCTCCGAATCGCCCTCTTCCTCGGCGGCCTTAATCACCGATTCCATCCGACTGTCTCGAGATCCGATATTGCCAAGCGATCGCTGCTGCCGATCGCGGTAGGTCCCCAGATGATCGAGCACCGCCAGTCGGGCTCGAACCTCGGCCTGCCGGTTCTCTTCCTCGGTGGCCCATTCGATGACCGAATCAAAATAGGCCCGGGCCTCTTCACCGATGGTCGCCGGGGTTTCGTCTTCCGAGCGTACCTCTGCTCGCAGATCGAGAAGGTTTTGCAGCCGCTCGATTCGCAACCAGGTACTCTGGGGAAATGTATTCTGAGCCAGCTCAAAATTATTCTCAGCCGCCCGGTAATCGGACTCACTCAATTTATTTTGATTGCGGTAGCGCAAGGCCCTATCGAAGTCCTCCCAGGCTACCCGCGTCAGCACCATAGCGCGAATTTCCTGGTCCTCTCCCCCGGTCCATTGCAGCGGCCCCGTCGAGAGAGTGCCGGTAAACTCGTTGTTCATGACCACATCAGAGGGTTCCAGATGGCATAACTCGGTGAGCACCCGATGTTTATTCTCATCATGAGTCTCTACTTCGTAGAACTCTCCGTCCGCCGCTTTACATTTTTCGATTTCATGGACGATGACCTCTTTGATGCGATCTTCTTTCGACATACACCCAATAGCCGTCAGAAGAATCAATCCCACACCCATTGCTTTTGCCGTCGTTCCAAATATTTGCTTCTGCACCGTTTGCTCCTTCATTATCGAATCTTGTTTTTTGGCAGCCACAGAACCAGACACCTTAGCACAGCCGACAAACCGGGCATAGTACTGCGGCCCTGCGGTTGACCGAGGACCTCTTCGACCTCCACCCCGGGATCGGGTAGGATAAGAGAATGAAACAAGACGATGACGCCCTACAGCTCGACCTGACCGCTTCGATAACCGAGGTCCCTCAGGCCAATAATGTTGAACTCCTCATTCAGGTGATGGAAGCTCTGCGGGCCAAGACTTGCACCTTCTTCTCCCTGGCTGAAGCCCTGGAGATCGATGAGCGAACGGTTCGTTATTACGCCGATTTTGGACGATGGCTAAGTTGGATTCGCCCCGCCGGGGACAACACCCTCGCCCTCACCGACGAGGGAATGGCCTTTGCCGAAAGTGTGTCCGCCCGAGGACGACTCTTCAGCACCGCCCTCTTTGAGCGACCTCTGGTCCAGACGGTCAACAAGGTTAAACGAGAACTCTTCTCCGATCTCGACGAGCCCCAGGCAACCCGACAATCCTGTCTTCACGCCGTCCAGCGCATGACCCAGCTCTCTGAATCCACCGCCCGCAGACGGGCCGGGGCTCTGGCCTCGATGCTTCAATGGGCCTATCACCCCCGACAGCTGGACTGGGCCACGGGCATCGCCGTAGAGACCACCACGGCGGCCTTCGACTTTCCCGGTCAGAGCTTTCTTACCGCTTTTTCCGCCCGGCAATTCAGCCACAGTCGAAATATCTATATCGGATTTCCCCACCAGGTCGTCACCTTCACCAATGGCAAGGGATCATCGCTCAACGCCAAAGACTGGGTCCGAGCCAATTACGAGAGCGGTGACGGCTCGGCGCGGTGGTTTGGCTCGATACCGATCAACTCCTCGACCTTAACCGTTGCCCGCCGCGGGGGGCCCGATCTTCGCCGACTCTTGATCAGTTGCAACCCCTATATCTCAATGATTACTATCTTGATGAGCTCCGCCGTCACCGCCTCCGGTGCCGTGAGCCTGACCAATGATATGTACGGACTCCGTCTCTGGCATCGGGATCGAGAATTGGGGCCGCCACTCCAAGCCCTGGCCACCATCGCCGCCGCCATCGATCTTATCCCGATCGATACCGTACCCCATCTGATGGGTCGACACGTCAGCGATGACCTTCGCTCCGGAACCGATCAAGACTTCATCGACGTTCTTGTGACCTCCGGCATCATTCACCCCGTAGAGACCTCTCTGGCCCTCTCTCGAGGAGTGGCCAGCGAGTTGAATCGTCCCGCCGGCGACGGACCTCCTCTCTGGGAGCGCCTCTCTCCGATACGAGACGCCTTACACAAAGCCCTTCGGCGCCCTCTGCCCTGACTTATTGCTCTTCCTCGTCTTGGACGAACGTCCACTCCAGAGCGAATTTGGAGCGAAATCCAAAATACGCCAGAATGATCACCGCGATCACAACCCGCACCACATCGTCGTCGGCGCCCGTGAAGTACTGATAGAGCACATTCCCGACGATCGGGATGCCGATTAAAAAGAACATCACCGGCAGCAGGCGCAGGATATTCTTGCCTTTCTCATCTGGATTGCGAAATTTCACCGTACTCCCTGGTTCAATAAAACGAGTCAAATGGCCCACCGATACCTGGCGCACCGGCGGGCCTTACTCTACGAGTCCGTGCCCGCCGGTCAATAGCCGCAACGAACAATGGCCGCAACCTAAAAGTGTGGCTCCGACAGCCCACAATCCGATAATTCCTCACAGGCCCCGGTGCGCCCGATCCGGTCGACACATCCGTGAACACTCCAGTCCAGCCGTCCGGCCCAGATCTCTTCCACGCACCACGACTGACAGTTTTGAATCTCTTTGCCCACACCACAGAACGCGTGGACCCCGCAGACGTCGATGCAGGCTTCGATTTCATTTTCACAATAGCCCACTTCCAGGCAATTGCTCGCCTCATCAAAGCATTGAAGATTCGAGTCCCAGATCACACCGGAAAACTGCGTGTCCTCACAACGGCTTAAACAATCAGCAAATTCCGTTTCTCCCTCGCCACACCAGGCAAATTTAAAGCAACTCCGGGCACATTGATCATTCTCCTGGGGCTCTTCGTCTCGGGCAGGGTCCCCGGAGGGAAGACTGAACGGATGGGCTACCATCTCCAGCTCTTCTTCCTCTCCCGAAGACGGGGGTAAATCCTCAGAGTCCTGTGCCTCCGTAGACTCTTCAGACTCCGGTTCATCCGCAGAAGTCGGCGACATCGCCGGAGCCTCCGCGTCCATTCCTCCACAGGCCACCATCACCATCGCAACGGCCGTCGCGATCACAATTTGCCGAATGATTCTTGCTATATAGTTCATCGTTGTCCTCGCTCGAATGAGTTGTTGAGATGAGCGACGTTTCACCGCTCACTTCTGTTATCGAGCCGAGGAAAAAAATTGTGCCAAAAAAATTGCAGGCCTCTAAAAAAGCCGCCGACAAAGTCTCCTTCGTCGGCGGCTGAATAAAATTGGATGGGAACTACTCTTCGTTATCAGGCCTCTCGAGGCCGAAGCACGCGACGGGTTCTCTCCATGCGTTTCTCTTTACCCTCCGTAGGCATTGCAGATCCCAGGAGACTGCCAAAGGCAGCGCAGAGAACGCCGAGAAGCAGGGCGATAAAGGCCCAGGTGGCTCCCGCGGCGATGGCGTCGGCGGCCTGTTCAGCTGCGATGACCGCTTCGGCCTGGGCTTCCGTGATAGCGGCCTGGTCCACACCGGCCTCGATCAGCGCCGCTTCCAGCGCCTCCAGTGGTTGACCGGTAGTGCCCACAAGAGCTGAGATTTGCTGCCCCAGAAGCCCGAAAGCTCCTCCGAGTAACTGTCCGGCGGCAGTCGTCAGCGCCAGGACACTGGCAAAGACGAACAACGACCAGGTTACGATCCCGTGAAGCAGCCCCTCCCCGCGGTCCATCGACTGGGAGAGACGACCGGCTACCCAGCCACCACAGAAAAGCGCGATCAATGCGCTCACTGTCCACCAGATACCAGCTCCGATCCCTAAGCCCTCTTGCTGCACACCGATGTCAATGGTGGCAGCTCCAATGGCCAGCCCCAGAATATTGAGCACGATCATTACGACCAGAGCGACCAGCGCCCCCGCAAAGATTGCACTCCAGGAAAGCCCGCGTAAAAAGCCGGCTCCCCGGCCCATCAAACTTCCCTCGCTGGTGACTCTCTCTCCTCTTCTCTCTGTACGATCCGCTCTGTAGGTTTCTGTTGCATGTTCTCTTGGTTCGCCTTCTCCCGAACGATATTCACGATCCGTCATGATCTACCTCCTGACGACAACTAAAGAAACCGGGGGGCATACTTTTTTCCCTGCCCCCCGGCAGCGATCCAATGAGCCCTGATGGCTTCGGTTCACATTGCTCGCGCCCGCAACTTTCGGACGCTCCGCGAAAATTTAAGCTCCCAGCGGCGACTACCAAATCTTGACTCCGGTCTTCCAACGGAATTTCACCGCGATCGGACTTCTTATTCCCCTCAATTCTCGGCCTTGCCAATCAGGCCCTCCCTTCACTATATCTTCTGCCCGCCCGTCCTGTGGAGAACGCCCGGAGAACTTATGCATATCGAAGAAATTGAAGCGCATCTGGTGAAATCAAAGAACGCCGCCATCACTGCCGCCGACGTGGACCCGCAGGTGGCACAAGACATCGCTTTGGCTCCGCCCCCGGACCCGGCGATGGGCGACCGCGGATTTCCCTGCTTCGCGCTGGCCCGCCATCTTCGAAAATCTCCGGCCATCATCGCCACCGAGATCGCCGATTTCATCCGAGAAAACCTCGACGACAACGATATTATCTCCGAGGTCACCACCGCCGGGCCCTACGTCAATCTACGTCTCAATCCCGCGCGCCTCTCCAATATCGTCCTCGGCCAAGCCCTTTTAGAAAAAGAGTCCTTCGGCTCCCGTTCGGACCGAGATGACCGGAAACATTTTATGGTGGAGTTCTCCGCTCCCAACACCAATAAGCCCCAGCATGTGGGCCACGTTCGAAATAATCTGATCGGTGACGCAATCTCCCGGATTCTCTCCGCTACCGGCCAGAGAATCACCCCCGTAAACCTGATCAACGATCGGGGCATTCATATCTGCAAATCCATGCTCGCCTACGAGCTCTTCGGAAACGGTGAAACCCCGGCATCTTCCGGTGAGAAAGGCGATCATCTCGTGGGTCGCTATTACGTCCTGTTCAACCAGAAGATCACCGAAGAATATAGCGCCTGGCAAAAAAGCGATGAGGCCGAGGCTCGCTTTCAAGAGTGGCTCGACGCTTCTGAATCGGAAGGCTCTCGAGAAACCTTCTTCGCTCAGTACTCCGACAAATTCTTCAACGCCGAAAGCGAGTTGGGGCAACAGGCCCGCGAGATGCTTCGCAAGTGGGAAGAAGGCGACCCCGCGGTCGTCGAACTCTGGAAGACGATGAACGCCTGGGTCATCGCCGGATTCGACGAGACCTACGAACGTCTGGGAGTGAGCTTTGAGCACGTCTATCTCGAAAGCCAGACCTATGAGTTGGGAAAATCCATCGTGGAGGAGGGCCTCAAGGCCGACAAATTCGACAAGCTCCCCGACGGCGCCATCGTCTGCGATCTGGAAAAAGTGGGCTTAGAGGGCCAGAAGGTTCTTCTACGCGGAGATGGAACCAGCGTCTATATGACTCAGGATCTGGGAACGGCGGTCACTCGCTTTGATGAATACGACCTGGACCAGATGATTTATGTCGTGGGAGACGAACAGCAATATCACTTCGATGTTCTTTTTCGGATCCTGGCCTTCCTTCGCCCCGAATTGGAGGGGCGCCTTCAACACCTGGCCTATGGCATGGTGGAATTGCCCGAAGGCAAGATGAAAAGCCGGGAGGGTAAGGTCGTCGATGCCGACGATCTCTTGGACGAGATGGAAGAATTAGCCCGAGTCGCCGTCGGAGAGCGCTACGACGACCTCGACGACGAAGAAATCGAGCACCGAGCCCGCACCATCGGGCTGGCTGCTCTGAAATATTATATTCTCGACTTTGCCCCGCGAACGACGGTTCATTTCGACCCCGCTCAGTCCATCGACTTTCAAGGTCGCACCGGCCCCTACTGCCTGTACAGCTACGCCCGAATCTCATCGATTGAACGGCGGCTTCAGGGCTGGCCCGAGCTCGATGAAGAAAAACGCACCGAAGCTCTCGGCAGTCTCCACAGCGAGCTTGAGCTGGCCTTAATTCGCCACCTTCAGCAGTGGCCCTACACCATTGAGTTGGCCGCCGAGCAGCTCTCGCCGAGCCGGATCACCGAATATTTATTTCATTTATCCAAAGCGTTCAGCACCCTCTACAACGATCCCCAACACCGGATCGTCGATATTGAGGGGCCCCGCCGCGATGGACTGCTCTACCTTTCCCAAGCCGTGCAATACACCATCGGCGCCGGCCTCCAGCTTCTGGGAATCCCCACCCTCAATGAGATGTGACCACTGGCTACCGAGAATCTAGAGCCAACCGTTGTCTCGGTACCATTGCGCGGTCCGACGGGCCCCTTCTCGCAGATCGAGGCTTGGCTCCCAACCCAGGTCTTCGTGAAGCGCTCGATGCCCGCAAACCCAGGAGGACTGAATCATCTCCCGGTATTTGTCGCGGCTGAAGGTCGGCGCCGACCCGAGAAGCCTTCCTCCCATCTCACTTATTGCGGCGGCTCCGGCGAATAAAAACGCCGGAAGCGGCACAGTAAGAGTCGACTTATCCAGGGCCTCGGAGATGTGTTCGCCCAGGTCCCGCCAGGTATAAACGCCTCCATCGTCGATGGGATAGACCCGTCCCTTGCCCGGAGCTTCCACACAGGCCACCACCGCCCTGGCCACGTCCTCAACGTGGATAATACTCAACCATCGATTCCCCATCCCCAGAACCGGCGAGAGCCGCCGGTTGGCGATGGCAAATACCTGAAACATATCCCGATCTCTTGGTCCATAGACCGGCGGAGGGCGAAGAATGGTCACCTCCATATTGTCGCGATGGGCCAGTACCGCCCCCTCCCCCTCTAACTTCGTGCGTCCGTAAAAACTAACCGGCTGCGGCATCTCCGTCACCGGG
>SKNI01000228.1 GCA_007120615.1 Myxococcales bacterium
CATCCCCTGCCTCCCGGCGACTTTTCGGAAACTGAACTGCCGAGTATCTCCTTTGACGGTGCAGTGTGGCGGATATCCAAGAGCAAATACTCGTCGTCACTGCACTTTGGCTCCAAGGTCCGAAATAGATTTGACGATCCTGGTGGAGAGTTTGGGGTGTGTTATTGCTCCGTCGATCAATATGGGGCTTTTGTAGAGACCTTTGGTCATGCAGCGGGCTTTAATCTGGTGACCCACAAGGCATTGAATCAAAGAAAGTTGGTCGAGATTTCGGTAACCCGAGCGCTCCACATCGTCGATATCACCGGTCCTGGCCTTAAGAAGATTGGAGCCGACGGTCGCATTATTATGGGAGGAGACTATTCACTTTCGAGAGCATGGGCACTCGCGATTCATAATCACCCAGACAAAGTGGGCGCTCGGATGGGAGCTTTCGAATGAGCGTGAGTCCGATCGATTGACTCTTTTTCGCTTTGCCATCGTTTATGAAATGTATACACTTATCAATAAGTGAGTGCGATTCCTAAAGGACGTCGATGACGAAGCGGCAGCAAATTCAAGATCTCCTCTCCAGGGAAGGTGTGCTCCGGGCCCACGATTTAGTCGAGTACGGGATCGCACCGGAGTACCTGAGCATGCTCGCCGATGAAGGAGTGGTAGAGCGACTAGCGCGGGGTGTGTACGCGAGTCCCGACTACGAAGCCACGGAATATTTTGACCTGGTTATTGTCCAAAAGCGTGTGCCGCACGGTGTCTTTTGCCTGCTGACGGCACTGCAATTTCATGGTCTGACGACTCAGATTCCCGGCAACGTATATCTCGCTATTGAGCGTGGTCACCGAAGCCCTGCAATTGAGTGGCCGCCGCTGGAGGTCTTTCGGATCTCCGAGAGCCAATTTGATGCGGGAATCGAAGAGCACGAACTCGAGTCTGGCCCGACACTGCGTGTTTACTCGCCGGCTCGTACCATCGCTGATTGCTTTAAATTCCGGAATCAGGTGGGGCTCGACATTGCTATCGAAGCGCTGCATGACGGCTGGAATCAGAAGAAGGTGACCGTTGATGACCTCATGAAATTTGCCGAGATCTGCCGGGTTAAAAATGTGATTCGTCCCTATCTGCAGGCAATCGTATGACGAAGAATCTCCCGGCGTCTGTGCGTAATCGGCTCCGCAATATCGCCAAAGAGCGTGGTGTTCCCTTTCAGGAAATTCTCGTTCGTTATGGCATCGAGCGGCTGCTGTATCGGCTTCAAAAAAGTGAGTATGCAGATGAGTTCATTCTTAAAGGCGCGATGCTCTTCCTGGACTGGACAGAGTATTTACATCGCCCCACCAAAGACGCTGATTTCCTGACGGCGGGCACGCCGGATATCGCTCGTTTGGAGCAGATATTCATGGAGTTTATCCAAGTAAATGTTGAACCGGACGGTCTGGTATTTCAGCCGGATACCGCCTGAACTCATCGGATATACGCGCTACACGGCGATCTCAGAAAAGTATGACGCGATGCTAAAGCTCGGTGAAATAAATGGCAGATTGAAAGACTACTTCGATATCTGGACGTTGTGCCAGAATTTCGAGTTCGACGGTCAGCAGATGCGCGAATCCATTCGTGCCACCTGTGAGCGCCGCCTGACCATGATTCCCTCCGAGACGCCTGTCGCCCTGACGGCCGCGTTTTCCGAACAACCCGGGAAGGCAACTCATTGGAACAACTTCGTCAAAAAGGTTCGCGGAGAAGCGTCGACACCAGATTTGGATGAGGTTGTAGTATTGCTGAAGGAGTTTTTGTGGCCGCCTACACAGGCGATTGTGGAAAGGCGCGAGTTCGCGAAGAGATGGTTCCCTGGAGGTCCCTGGCAATAGAAGGCTCAGTTTTGTCATATATAGTATTACAAAATGACGAATGACATTCAGGATTGTCATATCGTGAGAACCACCTTCAGCCAACTACTCACCACCGGCGCGTCGTACGCAGTGCCCCCGCCGACTTCCTCCTGAAGCCGTTCCATCTGCTCGAAGGGCAATAGCTCCGGCCACACATCGTCCTCCGTCGGCTCGATGGGCAGTGCGAAGTAGTGCTCGCCGCGCGGGTCCGGGTACTCCAACTCCACCATCTTCGCCTTATTGACCAGGCGGGTTCGCCACAGCTCCGTGGCTGCCATCTCGGGGCCGTAGAGCACGACCAAGTCGGCTGCCAATTCGCGGCCGCCGAGGCCGACGGTGAGTCGTGCTTAAGTAAAACTCTCGAGGTCGATGGACTCCTCGAAAATCGCTTCGAAGGCATATTCGATCTGACTTCTCGCCCGTGGACTAATCGGGTGGTATTTGGCGGCCTCTATTGTACGGCTGCGAGCCTCGGCTACGTCGGTGATATAGCGTTCGCGAATCAGAATGCCATCCTCCAAGTCTTGATCACCTGCACGTTCGAGCTTCGTGATGATGAGGTCGATGGGATGAAGAAGGCACATTGTCAAAGTGTTGAGTCCAAGGAGTTTTGAGACGTCGACAGTCGACTCTTTCCAATCTGGATGAAGTAGCCAGAGAGTAAAATCGTAAGGTTGGAAATGAAGGGGAGGATCGACAATCTCGGTGTCAAAAGTTTTGGCGCCGATTTCCTTGGGCTCCATAAAACCGATGTCGATATCTCTCGTATATCCGTATTCGTATCCCCGCTCGTCGGCCAGATAAATTGCGACCGCGGCAGATCCGTAGACGGTGATGGACCAGGGACGATCGAGTTTCTGATCGGCGTGTTGAAGAAAAGTCTGGAGACGAAGCGTCTGGGGTAGGGTAACGGCGTGCGGCAATTTCGAGGTGATATCGGGAGTGGTCATTCGAGATAATCGTCGAGGTTGACGTTACCGTAGACGCTCCAGCGGTGGTTCACCTCATCAGCTCGCTTTCGTTGCAGGCGGAGAAGGGTTGGAGTGGTTCTGGCCATAAACGTCACGGGTGATTTTTTGGAGTCGTCTGGTCGATATAGTTGCCTGGCGACGCGTTTCAGGGATTCAGATTCAGTGGGCGCCGTGTTCTGAGAGAGATATTCCATAAGGTATCCGAGTCGTCGTCGTACTTCATCAGACAACTCATATTGCAAGAACTCGTTCAATTCGCCGGATAGTGCGAGTGCATGAAGGGCCATGGCGGCTGCCTGCGCCAGTCGGGCGGATGGGGCCGTCATTACATGGAGTACGCTCTCCACAAGGCTGTCTGTATCGGCGTTGCCGTTGGCGCGCACGGACGTGGGAAAGCCCAGCGATGCGAAGGTCTGCAGATCCCTTTCTGTAACATGCGCGCTCATATTATTCTCACGTTCAATGTCGAACGACGGTTGCTACTAATTAACTAAAGTGTGCGCGCCGGTGTTCCAGAAATCAAGTTTCGGTGAGATGGCGATTTCTTGAAGTGGGGCCGGGCCTATTGGACTGACGTCGGTTCGCGGGCGACCGTCCGCAACGAGACTCGCTTGCTCATGGCCGCGGCGTCGCCGGCGGAGACACCAAAAGAACTCGTCAGAAAGTCGTTCAGGCTGCTCTCTAACCCCGACGTGTCGCGGGTCGGGAGCTGCTCGATGAGGTCGGTCTGGGTTTGAAGGAGGGTGCTCAGGTCTTGAGCGGTGGCTTCAAAGGCGGCGCTATAGGTGTCGAAGTGGTCCAGGACGCGGAGTTCCTCGGCCAGTGCGTCGATGAGGGTCGCCTCTTGTGGGGATAATATGTCGTCGTCGGTCAGTGTGGCGACGTGGAGGGCGACGATCACGGTGTCTTCGGAAGCGGGCAGTGACGGCGTAGCTGGGTTGTCGGAGCGGAGCTCGAAGCCCTGGTCGGTCTGGGCGATGCGTTTGAGGTGGTAGGCGGGTGGGTCGTCTGTGTTTGAGGCACTGGCGACGCGGACCAGGGCCACTCGGTCCACCACTTCGCCGAGACGGGCGCCGCGGGCCCAGCGCAACAACACCCAGGAGCCGTCTTCTACGGGCGACGGGCCGCCGTTCATGGAGTCGCCGGCGACGCGAATTGCGAAGTCGGCGTCTTCGGTCTGGCCGTGGCGAATGGCGAGTTCCTGCCACCGGGGCGGATGCTCGGAGTCGGCGCGGTGAGCGCCGGCGGCGGCCGTCATGGACGGAAAGGCGATGACTCGGCCCGGCCGAGGGAAGTCGATGACGTGGGCGCCCAGGGGCTCGATTTGCCAGCCATCTCGGGTGGGGCGAAACTCCACTTCCGAGGGGTGAGTGGTCTCTCCGGCGGCCGGTCCAAACCAGGTGCGTAGCAGGTCGGGGAGGCGGTTATTCTGGTGGCCAACGGGTCGGCCCACTGTGCATTTGTCCTTCTGCAATCGGAGGCGCCACTTCTGTCCCGAGGGCAGTGAGACGGTGAGTTCT
Organism: Myxococcales bacterium; assembly: GCA_007120615.1. Classification (GTDB taxonomy): domain Bacteria; phylum Myxococcota_A; class Bradymonadia; order Bradymonadales; family Bradymonadaceae; genus SKNI01. The sequence goes on from SKNI01000228.1 coordinate 4,381, forward strand.
CCGTCGGGTATATCCGGTCGGTCGTCGCGCCGGGGAAGCTGCAGCACGGGGTCAATGCCGTCGATGATGACCTCGGCCCGGAAGGCTCCCATACCTTCGGAGGCGGCGCTGCGGCGGTCGCGGTATTGGGCAAATCGCAGCTCCACGAGCTCCTGGGTCATGGCGTTGAAGGCTTCTCGAGCGTCGGCTTCTGACGGCATAGGAATATTGGAGGCGAAGTGGCCATCGACTCGGGAAAACCAGGGGTTCTCGATGTCCCGTTCGTGGTCGCCGGCCCAGATCTGCAAGGGCCATTTGTCCCAGTAGGCGGTCCATGTGTCGGGGTCGGGCTCTCGAGGGTCGGAGAGCTCCCGCAGTTTTGCGATGTCCAAAAAGAGCTCCGGCGACCGGGCCAGGAGTTCGTGGGAGCTTGCGGCGAGTTGGTCGATGGCGAGGCCGGTGTCCAGGGCGTCGGCGTCGAGGAGGGTTTGTAGGACCACCATTTTATAGCTCTTTTGAAGAGCCGTGGTCTCGACCTCTCGAAACCACTCGCTGCCTGTCTGCCAGGCCTGGAGCTCGGCGTCGTCGAGGTCGCCCTCGTCGGCGAGGAAGCCGAACCAGCCGCCGTGGTTCTTGCGAAGTGTGCTGTGTTTGAGTCCCAGCCGGTAGATCTC
>SKNI01000662.1 GCA_007120615.1 Myxococcales bacterium
CCGAGCGCTCCATCGCCGAGAACTGCACCTACGCCCTTCACGTTCATAAAAAGTATATCCTGGTCGAAGAAGCTCAGATAGCCCAGGAAAATCCTCCGCTCGACGTCCCGGAATGATGCCGAGAGCAGGAGCCGACGATTGGGTTTTCTTTCTTACAATCCAATCGGTATGATGGAGGGGCCTGGTCAACCCTCGCTCGTTGTACCCTCTCTCTTTCGAGGCACCTTATGGAAGCCAAATGGAAAGACCATACCCTGAAGGTGACCGGAAACTGGACGGGACGGTGGCTCTTTCTGGCCCCGGAATACGAGCTATGGCTCGATGACCTACAGCTCGACCGCACCGGCGGTCCCCGGCTGGGCCCCCGCCTGGAAGCCATCTACGAAGATGAAAGCGGAGATCTTCACCACATCGAGGCCGACCTGGTCTCGGTGGTTGGCTACAATCCCGAATGCGAAATCTCGGTGGAAGGAGAAGTTCTAAAGACCGGCAATGTCCGGGTGGAGAACTTCCTCAACCCTTTTTTGATGATCTTTATTTTGCTGGCCACTGCCGTAATGATCTACGTCGGACCTGACGTCCTCCGTCAGATTCTACCCGGCTGAGTTCGGCACCGCTCATAATATAATTAAATTATCGCGATGAACGGCGGCGTCCAGGACTTTAAATCCCAAGATGGACTCGATCTTCTGTGATTGATGCCCGGCGATGGCCCGCAGGTCCTGGGCTCCGTACACCGTCAGACCGCGAGCGAATATCTGACCCTTCTCATCGCATAACTCCACCACCGCGCCTTCTTCAAAATCACCGTCCACCGCCGTGATCCCCGATGGCAAGAGACTGGCCCCCTGTCGGCGAATGGCCCGTCGGGCTCCCTGATCGCAGGTTATTTTCCCGGTCGCCAGGGCACTGCTTCCCAGCCAAATCTTTCGCCCTGCAACGGTGGGGGAGTTGCCCGGATCAAAGATCGTCCCCACCGCTTCGCCGTCGGCGATGCGTTGCAGAACTCGACGCTCCTTTCCGGGAGCGATCACCGTGGTGGCCCCCGATCGCGCCGCGATCCGGGCAGCACGAACCTTTGAGATCATTCCTCCCGTTCCCACACCGGTCGCCGAGGGTCCGGCCCATTGATCGATTCGAGGATCATCGACCTCGATCGATTCCACCGTCGCCCCCAGCCTGCGCTCTCCTGCCGGCCCAAACTCTACTTCTTTTAGACCCGCCACGTCGGAGAGCAAAATCAGAGTCTCTGCGCCCACCAGGCCGGCGGTCATGGCGGCCAATTGATCGTTATCTCCAAATCGAAGCTCTTCGGTAGCCACCGTGTCATTTTCGTTGATCACCGCCACCGCCCCTAACTCCTCCAGGGTCGCCAGGGTCTGTCGAGCGTTCAGATAGCGAGGACGCTCCGAGAGATCCCCTCTGGAAAACAAGATCTGAGCGACCTTTCGGCCGTAATGAGAAAACTCGGTCTCGTACATCTCCATCAACCGCGATTGCCCGAGAGCCGCATAAGCCTGCAGCCTGGGGATCTCCCGACCGGGCCCGGCGGCCTCTCCCAACCACTGGCGCCCCATGGCCACCGCCCCCGAAGAAACCAGGGTCACCGACCAACCGCGGCGAATCAAATCGTCGATCCCCTCAACCAGCGAGGCGAATGCCGGACGATCCACATGCAGCTGATCGCGCAAAAATACGGCGCTTCCAATCTTAATGACCACATGCTCCGTCTGCTGTACGAGCTCTCTCACCTGAATCTCCTCACCTTTTTAGATGGCATCTCTTTAATTCCGCTCCACAATCTCTACGATACCCTCTTCGATCCACTCCTGCAGTTGTCGAGCGACGACGGCATCCTGCCGGGATCGCTCCACCTCCACCACTTCTTCTGCCGTCTCTCGATATAATGCGGTGGAATTGGCGCCGACACACTCCGAGAACTCCACCGAGAGTTGGCCTCCCCCCTCGAGGCGGTAGTCGGCCTGAATTCGTCGGCACCGCTTCTCGCCCTCCCCCTCGTAGAGCTCGATTCGGGCCTGTCGGCGCTGGCCACGGGCAGAAAGAATGGGACGCCAGGAGCTCGCATTGCCCGCACTTCGGGGCCCACACGATGCCCGTTGTTCACCGGGAACCCAGGCCTGCTCCCCCGCTCTCTGCCATCCGGTGGAGATCAGATTCATCAACTCGGAAAATCGCCCCCCGAACTCCCGGCCCCACCGGGCCTCAATGGGTCCGCTTGGATGGCGAGCCATCGAATCAGGACCGAGCCGCTCCCAGAAGCCTTCTTCGTCTGAAAATACCTGGTATCGGCGTTGACCGGTGCTGTGATCTCCGTCCTGAAAATCGGCTTCTCCGATAATCTCCCACCGCCCCGTATCGTCCTGAGTCCACTGGCCTCGCTCCTCCCATCGCCTGTGCCAGTTGCCTCGTCGCACTTCGATCTCAAGCTCAAATACCATGGAAAAACTCTCATCCACAGTCCAACCGATATCACAGGGCCCTTCCGCCCGGATCGCTACATCTTCGGCGATTTTGCGGGCCTCCTGACCGACCTCCAGAGCCCGCAGCGTCCCCACCTTTCCCGATCGCACCGGATCGGCCCGCAGAGACTCCTCCATTCGGTCAAGCACCGGCTCCTGGCAATCGGAACAGCCCGCCCCAAGCAGCATCACGAGAGTCATCATCACCGCCACCGACCTCCCCCGCCTCACTGTAATGCGTAGACCCTTCACCGCTTCCCTTCGTAACACGTCCGCTCTTTAGCGGGTTCTTCAAAATTAACTTACATTATTCCTGAGATTTCACTACCAGGCAAAGTGGCACACGGAAGGCGACTTTTCAGCAGGCCAACCCATAAATGTGTCTCGCCTGAACTGCGGCGAGACACATTTGAGGGTTGGCCTATTGAATAGAGGTTGGTTCTCGAGGTTGGCCTATTGAATAGAGGGTCGGCGCTTTCTAAACCCAAAAACGGGCCGACTCCCTGGTAGGAGCCGGCCCGTCTTGAATCACCTTATTGTCTCAGTTGCCTCTGGCTCAGCTACATCCGCTGGTGGAACCGCAATTTTGACATTTGTAGCAGGATCCGGAGCGGACCATGATGCTTCCACACTCCGAACAGGGAGGGGCGTCGGCCTGCAGGGTAAATACGCTGGCCTTGCCGGTGATGGCATCAAAGAGAACTTCTCCCTCTCGCGCTCCTTCGAAGGCGGAACCGTTTTTGCCGTTTCCATTTGTCTTCTTGTCGAAGTTGACCTCAAGCTCCTTCTTCGCTTCGACCTTTTCTTCTTCCTCAGAAGTGGTCTCCCTTGCCGAGTTCTCACTGACACCGGGACGCCAGGCCTCCTGATTGGTCTCCGAGAGATAAAGGCTTCGAGCCTCTTCGCTCAAAAACTTATCGGCCAGCCAGCGGAAGATATAATCGGTCACCGACTTGGCGAACCGAATACGGGGGTTGTTGGTGATTCCACTGGGCTCAAAGCGGGTGTGGCTGAACTTATCGACCATCACCTGCAGCGGTACTCCATATTGCAGTCCCAGAGAGATGGAGGTGGCGAAGGAGTCCATCAATCCGCTTACCACGGATCCTTCCTTGCTCATGACGATAAACACCTCACCGGGCTGACCGTCGTCATACATCCCCACCGTGATATAGCCTTCGTGGCCGGCGATGGAGAATTTATGAGTATAAGACGGTCGCTCATCGGGTAGACGACGCCGACGTCCCAGATCTCCCCAATTGGAGGCAACCGCCGACTTCGCAGCTTCTTTGTCCGCCTTGCCACCGTCATCGAATTTCGTCGACAGCGGCTGGGTTCGCTTACACCCATCTCGGTAAATGGCGATCGCTTTCAGGCCCAGCTTCCACGCTCGCACGTAGATATCGGCGATCTCATCGGCGGTCGCCTCTTTCGGCATATTCACCGTCTTCGAGATCGCTCCCGACAAAAAGGGCTGCGCTGCGGCCATCATTCGAACATGACCCATCGGCTTGATGGAACGAGTTCCATTGGCCGGCTCAAAGGCACAGTCAAATACCGCCAGGTGCTCCTCTTTGAGGATCGGCGCTCCCTCGATGGTGTCGTTCTCCATGAGATATTCGATGAGCTCTTTTCGCTCTTTTTTATCGTATCCGAGCTGAATCAGCGCTTCCGGAACCGTCTGGTTGACGATCTTGAAATAGCCGCCACCGACGAGCTTTTTATATTTGATGAGCGCGATATCCGGTTCAATCCCGGTGGTATCGCAATCCATCATAAAGCCGATGGTTCCCGTGGGAGCCAGCACCGTGACCTGGCTATTTCGATAGCCATACTCCATGCCGGCTTCCAGAGCCTGTGCCCAGGCAGTCTTGGCCGCATCAAAAACCTCCATCTCATTGATGGCGTCCCACTCGTGACCGATCTTTTCGACCTGCGCCCCGTGCTTTTCGATTACCTTGAGCATGCAGTCTTCATTGACCGGGTAACCGGAAAATGGCCCCGTGGTATCAGCTACCACAGCGGACTGACGATAGGCCTCACCGCACATCAACGCCGTGATCGCACCGGCATAGGCTCGGCCCTCATCAGAGTCGTAGGGAAGTCCTCGGGCCATCAACAGGGCTCCAAGGTTGGCATATCCCAGTCCCAGAGGCCGAAAGGCGTGAGAGTTGCGCTCGATAGCAGGCGTAGGATACCCGGCGTTGTCCACCAGAATCTCCTGGGCGGTGATGGTCAACTGCACCGCTTTTTTGAAATCCTCGACCATAAACTCGCCATTTTCATCGCGGTAGGTCATCAGATTCAGACTGGCCAGATTGCAGGCCGAGTCGTCCAAAAACATATACTCCGAGCAGGGATTGGATCCGTAAATCCGATCCGTGTTGGAGCAGGTATGCCAGTCGTTGATGGTGGTGTCGTATTGCACACCGGGATCGCCGCATAGCCACGCTGCGTCGGCGATTTCACTCATAATCTCCCGAGCCGGCATCGTCTCCATGACCCGTTTGTCGACCACCGCTCGCGTCGACCATTCCTCGTCGGCTTCCA
>SKNI01000276.1 GCA_007120615.1 Myxococcales bacterium
CCACAAATGTGTAAATCCTCAAATAACAGGCGCTCCGGATTACCCCATATGATCATATTCGAAAGTTTCGGGTGATCTGTGCGTCAATAGACAAGGTGGTTCGCGGCTCGCAGCGCCTTTCTATTTGTACATGTACACATTGTGGGTTGGCGTACTGGAACTCTACTCCTCTCCTATAGATCGATCCCCCATCGACCTGCTAGACTGTGTGGCATGGCACCGATACCCCCCAGAAATATTTTACTCTTGAGCACCGCTGTGGCCGTCGGCGGGCTTTTTGCGATCCACGGCATCTTCGACAGTCCCTGGGATCTGCTCTATCAGGGCGACGGGATGCGGGCCGCCGGCACCTGGGCGATTGCCCCCTGTGTGCTGGCGGCGCTGGCGATCCTCATCGGAGGCGTGGAGCTTCGCTCCCGGAGACCTCTTGAGAATCAGCAGGCCGGCTTTATTGCCCCGGCAGCCGCCTTATTGCCTCTGATCGCCCTGGTTATTCTGGCAGTACTTCGCGAACCAAGCTCGTTGCGCCCAGAAGATTGGATCGGCCATCTTCTTCCGATCGCGCTGGCCGTGGGCGTAGCGCTGGCCCTCTCTTCGCTCTTCTGGCAGGGAGCAGTCCAGATGCAGCTTGGAAAGAGCTGGCCGGCTCCGGCGCGAGTCCTCATGGTCAGCGCGCTGGGCTCTTTGATCTGGCTTCCTTTCTGGCTCGGAACGACGACCTTTGCCATCGACGGCGCGGCTCTGTGGCTCGATTTAACTCTTGTTCTGATGGTGGCTGCCATATTACATGAGCTGGGCCTGACCACCCGGATCATCGCAGCGTTGAGCTTTTTTATGGGCGCCGCCGGTATATTCATTCATCACGCTCCCTTTTTATAGATGATTCATAACTGGTCTGCTGGAATGATCGAGCTTCGCCTGCCGTTGAGATGAGTGCTATAGAGCCACCACAACGCGATCCCTACCAGGCCCCTTGAAGAGACAGTAATCCTTTGATGAACCGTAGAAACTTCCTCATCCTCAGCGGCCTCTCCACCACCGGCGTACTGGCTGGCTCGGCAGCATTTCGCGTCGGCCGCTTCTGGTGGGATCAGGAGCCCGCGAAGGCCTATCAAGTATTGAGCCGTCACGAGGGCCTGGTCGCCGAAGCGGTGGTGGATACTCTCTTTCCCGGAGATCATCTGGGAATGCCCAATGGAAATGAGGTAGGCGTCGTGGAAGTATTTGACGATTATCTCGGCGCGCTCGATCCTCATATGGCCAATTTGCTCCGACTCTTGCTCCACGCCATCGACGATCTGGCGATCACCTCGGGGCTGGCGATGACCCGATTTCACCTTCGCCCCCGCCAGGAGCGAATCGAGATATTAAACGGCTGGGACACCTCCCGACTCAAGGCTCGTCGGGAGGTCTTTAAAGGCCTGAAGATGATCTTCTCCATGGGCTATTGCGAATCTCCCCGGGTCATTCGAGCCGCCGGAATCGACTACGAATGCGGAGGATGGCAGTGACAGTCCTGGACTACAGCGCCGAAGAATATGTGGGGACCACCCTTCAGACTGCGGACACTTTCGGACAAAAAGCCGAGACCGTTCACGAATCGGTGGACGCCGTCATTGTGGGCGCCGGCCCCTCCGGCATCATCGCCGGGATGGTCCTGGCCGAAGCCGGCATGGACGTCATCATTGTGGAGGGAGGCCGCTTCTGGCCGAGAAATTCTTTTAAGCGTCGCCAGTCCTGGGCCGCCAAGCATCTGATGCAGGAGCAGGGAACCCGGGTGATGACGGGAAATGCGTTCATTCCGGTGGCCTCGGGCCGAGGCGTCGGCGGTGGCACCCTGGTCAATTCAGCGATCTGCTTTCGGGCCCCCGACCCGGTCCTCGATGAATGGGTCGACAAGTGGGGGTTGGACTATTTCTCGAAAGAAAAACGGGAGGCTCTCTTTGCCGAGGTCGAAGAGGGAATCGGAGTGGCCCCCACTCCCGCCAATATCGCCGGAGAGAACTCATTGATCGCCCAGCGGGGCTTTCGAACTCTCGGATTCAACGCCGGATTTATGCCTCGAAACGCCCCCGGTTGTGTGGGATGCGGGACCTGTCAGACTGGTTGTCCTACCGGCGGGAAAGCCTCCGCTGATGTGACCTGGCTGCCCCGGTTTCTGCGCGCCGGCGGCCGTCTCTTCGCCGATACTCGGGCCGAATCGATCAACACTGCAAGCTCCGACAGCCGGGCCACCGGTGTCGAGGCGACGCTCTACAATCCCGACGATCGCTCCCCGATGGCTCATCTATCCATCGACGCCGACCGGGTCATTCTGGCGGCCGGGGCCATCAATACCTCCCTGATTCTGCAGCGACAAAGCCTGGCCAATAGCTCCGGACAGGTCGGTCGAAATCTGCGGGTGCACCCCGCCTGCGGCGTCATCGCTCGCTTCGAAGAAGAGGTCCGAATCTGGTCCGGCGCCACTCAGGGTTATTACGCCTACCACCCCGACGACCCGGAGGTTTTATTGGAGACCTTCTCGGCATCTCCCGACGTATTCCTGGCCCAGACCGCGGTGGTCGGAGAGGTGGAAGCCGGTGATTTCTTGCGAGATATGAAATATCTGGCCGGCTGCGGGGTCATGATCCGAGACTCCTCCTCGGGCCGCGTCCGCCCCGGCAGAGGCCACGCCGCAAATATCAGCTACAACGTAAATCGAGAGGACGTCAAAAAGTTCATCATGGGCCTCCACACCATCACGGAGATGTTTTTTGAGGCCGGCTCCCGGGCGGTGATGCCCATGGTCGAAGACACTCGCTTCTTTCGAAGCCGCAATATGGCCAGCGACCACGTACGCATCAAAAATAGCGCCTCCGATCTCTTCTTATACTCCAGCCATCCCATGGGCACCTGCCGCATCGGCGACGACCCCAACCGGGCAGTGGTGCGACCCTCCGACGGTCAGACCCACGACGTGGAGAACCTCTTCATCGTAGACTCCTCACTTTTCCCCACCGCTCTCGGAGCCAACCCCCAGGTGAGCATCATGGCTCAGGCGCTGGCGTTGGCGAGGGGGATGGGAGGGTAGGAGGGGCGAGAGAAGAAAGAGAAGGGCAAGGGCAATCGCAGAGAGGCGGAGAAACGCAGAGGCGCAGAGGAAGAGCAGGAAAAAGGTGGAGTTTTTGATGGGTGCCGGGTGATCGGAGGGTTGTGGCGTTGATGGCTTATAGATACGTGATTTGGCTTCGCGACTTGGGTACATGACTTGTGGATACTACGCGGCAGCCCTAAACTGTGATCTCCAGATCACCCACCCCTCGGCATCCACCAGAGGATCCCTTCTTTCCCTTGCCCTTCCTCTGCGTCTCTGCGTCCCTCCGCGCCTCTGCGATTTCCCTTGCCCTTGCCCTTGTTGTTTCTCATTTGCCTCCCAATCTAAGGAGTATATATGTCGTTAGTCGGTGATATGATGAAAGCCATGAAGGAAATCGCGAGCCTCAATGATATGCAATCCTGGGCGGTCTCCGCAGCTCGTGGAACCTCCGGGCTGATCGTAACCCCCGAGAATCGAGAGAATCCTCCCCGGCCCGACAAACCCCTTGAACTATACGATTGGGAGGCCTGTCCCTTCTGCCGGAAAGTCCGAGACACCATGACGGTCCTGGATCTGGCCTATATCAGCCGTCCCAATCCGGGGGAGAAGACCAAAAAAGTGCCCTTTTTGGTCGACCCCAACACCGACACTGAGATGGGGGAATCCGAGGATATCATCACCTATCTCTGTACAACCTACGGTCCCGGCCGATCGGGATTGGGAAGTCTTCTGGCTCCGGCGAATACAGCGGGTTCGATGGTGGCGTCGGGCCTTCGCGGACGAGGCCGTCGGATACGAAAGGGACTCGAAGATCGCCAGCAACCCCCGGAGTTATTGGTCCTCTATAATATCGAGGCTTCTCCCTATTGCCGAAAGGTCCGGGAGGTCCTCACCGAGTTGAACCTGGACACCCTGGTGAAAAACGTCGGAAAACAGAGCGCCCGCAGGCCCGAACTTGTGGAGCGCGGCGGCAAGATGATGATTCCCTATCTCATCGACCCCAACCACGACGTCGAGATGTATCAATCCGATGATATCGTGGACTATCTGGAGAAGACCTACGGGTGAGGGGAGGGAGATAGAGAGAGGGAGGGAGAGAAGGGCAAGGGCAATCGCAGAGAGGCGGAGAAACGCAGAGACGCAGAGAAGGGCAAAGAAAGGGGGAGCTTTCGATGGGTGCAACTGACGTGGGAATTGCGGACACTTTTATCGAGCTTCGTGAGCCAGATTTCGTGGGCATCGAGGTGGTCGAGCGCCAATCGACTACACATTTCAGGGTTGGCCTATTGGAAAGAGGCCGGTTCTTGGGGGGGTTGGCCTATTGAAAAGCGGTTCGACGACCTCCAGCGCCATGCAGACCATATCGTCGAAACCTTCACCCCCCCTCCACGGGTAATAAGCACGCTATCCATCTCAATATCGAGAGCTCCGTCTCGTCCAACCTGTCCCGCCTCGCCGAGGAGTTGAACCGACGACTCTTTCCCGGAGGGCTTCCGCCGAATCTGACGATGGAGGATGTCATCGAGAGCCTGGTCGGAGTCCTCGGCGATGACCTCGACGCGTTCAAGGCCGCCGACCGACACGTGGCAAAGGAGATCTCCGATGACGCTATGAAGCGACGAATTCGCGATAAGGGCATCGGCGATCTCCGACAGTCCATCATGCATTGTCGCACTGCCGTGGAGATGACCTGGGGCAGACGCGGCGTCCAACGGCTCGGGCTGCAGGGAAATACCCCGGAGAGCCCCGGCCCTATGATCGCGTTTGCGGAGAACGTTCTGGAAAAATTGGACAACGGCCTCGATGGATTTGAAGTCGTCTCCCAATTCGCCGTTCCCGACCTCTCCCAGATCGCCGCGACCCTTGAGGAGCAGATCGCGACCGTCAAGGAGACCGTCCGGGCCGTGAACCTGGACGTTCGCGAGACCCAGG
>SKNI01000626.1 GCA_007120615.1 Myxococcales bacterium
ACAAGAAGTTGGTAAAGATCGGACCCTTACGGATATGAAATTTGGCGGTATCCGGATCAAAGATCGCATGCCCCGTGACATCGGTGGGCATCAAATCCGGGGTAAATTGCACCCTCCTGGAGGTGCCCCCGAAGGTGCGCGAGAGCGCCAGAACCAGCATCGTCTTTCCCAGCCCCGGGACCCCTTCCACCAACACATGACCGCTGGCCAGAAAGGCGGCCAGAACCATATCGATGACCTCGTCCTGTCCCAGCATCACCTTGCGGATCTCCTGGCGCATTCGGGCCACCGCCTCTAACGTCGGATCCGGCTTGTCTGCCGGCTCTTCGGCTCGGGCGGGTGGCGCTGGTTTCGGCGGCGGACTTGTGGCGGGAGCATCAAATTCGGTCATAAATTTCTCCGTAATTCTTCCAATCGAGCGATTAAATATCGAAACTCTTCGGGGCGCTGAACGATCTCGGATGAGGTCATCAACTGCTTGATGACCTCTTCGTCGACCTGCAACTCTTCTGCCATCAGGCGATATTTCTGTTCGGGTTTAAGGGCCAGTATCGACGGTCTTCGGCGGGCCATGGCCTCCAATAATGCTCTTCGGGTGGCCCGAATCAGAACGTCGCTCCCCGATCGATGCCACAAAAACCTTCCCGTGGCCTCGATATGTTCGGCCCGGCGTCTTCTTCGACGATCGGGCTCGGCGATGGCCGGTCCGAACCTGCGGGCCCGGGTCAGCCCCAATAAAAAGAGCAAGAGCAGCCCGATAAAGGTCGGCCAGCCCCGCTCCCAGACTCGAGCCAGCCATCCCTGACCTTCTCTTTTCGGGGAGAAGAGCATCTCTTCAGGCCACACCGATTGCAGCGCCAACACGTCGGCCCACATCTGGCCCGCTTCGGGCTCTCGCAGGCTCTCCGTCGTCACGGTCCATCGATCGGGCACCACGGTCACCCGCCCCTGCCCCTGAGACCCACTGGTCACGATGGGCACCTTATGGGTCGAAGCGACCGCCAGATAATCGGTCCCTTTCGGCAACGTCACCTGGCACTCTGAATCGGACGAATCTAAATCGGAGGAACCCGACGAATAGGACCAGGACGTCACCTCATAACTCACGGTGATCTCTTCCAAGTCCTCGCATCGTGACCACTCCCAGTCCAGTTGCAGAGACGCAAAGAACTCACGACGCGTAGCGCTCTGCGCTTCGAAGTCCTCCGAGGACTCCAGGCCCGGCTCCAACAAGATCAGATGGCCTCCATTATTGGTCCAAGGCACAAGGTGATGGCGAGCCCATGAGGAATAGAGCACCACCGAAAGGTCTACGATGATGACATCTTTGCCCTCCAACTCTTCGGGCCCCTGCCAGCGGGCGGAGCTCTCCACCTCGATATCGAGAGCTTCGAAGTAACGCTCCAGACCGAGATAGGGATTTCGAAGGGCCTCCGGCTCCATTCCCAGGTCCACGTCCACCTCAACTCGCTCATAGGTGTGCTGAAACCACACCACTGCGCCGATGCAACTGAGGGCGATGAACACACCGACGATGATATAGATCGTGCGATCCTTCATCGGATCCCCCCGGGCTGGCCGAAGACACCGTTCCAGCGCCCCAGGAGCGACTCAAATTGCTCGTCAGAGATCTCTTTTTGAGCCCAGGCCAATTGCCCGAAAACTCGGGCTACCTCCGCCAACACCGGCCCCTCCCGGCCTTTGGAGGCTACCGTTCGGGCACACCGAGCGGTGGTCCACCCCGGGGGAAAGCGATAGGAGTGCCGCTCCTCAAAGCGCAACAGGCTGCTCAAAAGTAGCATCGCCAGGGCCTGACGATGAGCTCCTTGCTCCCAGGATCGTCGAGCGGCGGTGGCGATATCATCGGGCAATTCCTCGAGTTCTTGACCCTGCGACAAAATCTCTTCTTCCCAGCGACTGCGCTCCGGGGATGCTTTCGGACCACCTCTTCGGTTCTCCAGATATCGATAGATTTTCCAGCCCATAAAGAGAAGTAAGGCGATCATCACCAGCCACATGGTGACCCGAAACCCGCTCGCCATCAGGTTGCTGAGGGCCTTCATAAACGGGCCGGGCTCCCACCGATTGTCGGAGTCGTCTACGTCCGGTTGTTTCTTTCGCCACTCCTTGACCGTATCGGTGCGCCCTCCGAAGGGCGGAGCGTTCAAAATCGCCTGCAACTCTTCATCAGGATCGGCCACCGGGATGAGCTCCCGGTTCACCGCGGCCGTTTCAGTGACCGGTCCAGCGACCTGTTGAGCGACCTGCTCATCGTCCCAAATTCCTCCCTCATCGACCTCCTGAGCCACCACCGGCTCGGAGATGCCCATCATCGCCAGCAAGGACACCATCAGAACGGCAAGAAAGACCCCGGCCAGCCCATCGAGCGCTTGCTCCAGACGATCGGCCAATTGTCGAAACCGCAACTCCAGATCCCATCCTTCTCGCTCGATTCGGCGTTGGATATAGATCCCAAAGCCCCCGGCGCCAAAGAAGGGCTCCACCGCTACAGTGACCAGCGTCGTTCCCCCGATGCACACCAGCCCCGTCAGCCACAGCGGAGCGTCAAAGAAGACGAACTCCGCCGGCATAAACCAATCCTCCACAAACTCCGACGGGGTCACCATCAGGAGCAAGGCCACCAGCGAGAGATACATCATCGCCTTGAATAAAATAGCGAAGCCCATCAACACCAATCCGTGGCTCTGCGCTTCTCCATCGAGAAGACTTCGAACCCGCGATGTGACCATGGAGCCCCGATTGCCCTCCAGAACCCGCACCGGCATCACCATCGTTCGAAACGGCGAGAACCGACGAATCGTCAAGTCCCAGAGGGCTTCCCGACTGACCCATTGATCGCAGACCGCCCGCACCGTCTCGCGAGTAGACGGTGTGCTCCCGAAGAACCCCCTGCTGATCACATAAAGGGTGATCCGGTCAAAAAGGGGCTTGAGCCACCAACCCACAAATAGAGCCAGAAGAATCGATGTGGAGAGCAAAAATACGGTGGTCTGCACAATGATCAGAACGGGAACCACCATCACCAGCCAGGGCAAAATGATCGCGGTCCAGAACCTCCTGCCCAATAAGGTCCCGAGATCGACGGCCTGAATCCCCGATCGTCTTCGCAATACGGCCGCTACCTTATCGAGTTCCACGGTAGCTCCTTCCGGCCAGGGCGAAATACAAAATCACGACCGCCCACAGCACCGCCCCCACTCCGTAGCGGATCGACGCATCGATCGCCCTCGGGGACCAGAACGCCTCGATGAACGCCGCGATGATCAACATCACCGAGAAGCCTAAAATGATCCCCACCGAATCCCGCGCTGCTTCCCGTATGGCGTCAACCCGACCCCTTCTGCCCGGCCAGATCGGAGCGGCCCCGACTTTCAACCCCGCCATCCCGGCCAGCACGATCGCCGTCAACTCAAAGGAGCCATGGCCGATCACAAAGGGCCAGAATTGATCGCCATATCCCATGGCCGTCACATAACCGGAGGCCGCCCCGATGAAGAGACCGTTAAATAAGATGATCGCCAGCGACCCCAGGCCGAACATCACTCCCGCCCCAAAGGTCCGAAGAGCGATCCCGACGTTATTATAGATATAAAACCCGAACATCATTACGTCGTCTTCGCTGCCTCGATCGCCGTCGCCGAAGGGGCTTCCGTACATCGCGTCCAGTTGAAAGACCATATCTTCACCCAGGACGTCGAGAGCAACCTCCGGGTCGAGATAAATCCAGCCCATCATCACCAAAAAGGGCAGCACAAATGCCACCGTGGCAGCCAATAGATAGGCCCAGTTTTTGCGCACATCCCGAGCAAATCCCCCGGCTACATAATCCAGAATCTTCTCCCAGGGACCCGGCCGGTGCTGATATAAGATCGTATGGCCCCGGGCCACCAACCGCTCCAGATTGACCCGAACGCCCGGGCTATAGCCCCGATGGCGAGCCACCGCCAGGTGGCGACAGACCTGCTGATAGCGCTCCGGAAAATCGTCCACCGGCCGGTCGAGATCGCCCTTCTCGAGCCGGTCGAGCATCTCATCGAGATCGAGCCATCTCCCCTGATACCGCTTTACGAACGCCTCCTGGCTCATCCCCATCGCACGATCCTGTGGGCGACCCCGTGAAGGGTTCGGGCGGCCTCCGGCCCGGTGGGTGCTCCGGCCATGGGGGCCAGAATCTCGGCCAACTCCGCGCTGCGATCAGGGCCCAGCGACGAGGAACGCTCCGAGAAGTCCACGATGGCCTCCTGCTCCCGGGGACTCAACACCACCGATAATTGCACCGGTTCTGCCGGCGGAAGGGCTCGATTCTCCTCCTCCGTAAAGGCCGATCGCTCGTAGACCACCACCGTATCGCCGGCCAGATCCCCGAGGCGCTGGAACTTTCCACTGATCACCATCGCTATGATGCCCGCCACATATCCGAAGGGTAAAAAATCAACCACTCGCAATAAATTTCGGATGATCGCCCCGTACCACCCCACCGGCGTGCCGTCCTGATTGACCACCCGAATGCCCAGAATCTTCTTCCCCGGGGTCTGCCCGTGATAAAAAACCTCGAAGAGCGGACCGTAGAGCCACAACGCACCAAAGGCTATCAATAAGAGCAGCCCCTGTCCGAACCCACCCAGAATAAACAGCCCAAAAGAAAAGGCCATGACCACCGCGGCCTTGATCAGCGAATCGATCAAAAACGCAAAAGTCCGCAGCGTGATCCCCGATAATTCCAGCTCAAACTCCACCCCCTCCGGCGTCTCCACGGCCAGATGATTATCAATCCTGTCCATTGCTATCCCAATTTATTGATTACCACGCGACGTTGCTATAATCCCCGTCGGCGGTCAAACCCTCATACGAAAAGTCTGCTCGAACCACGTGAGTGTCGGCGATATAATCGTGGCCGCATTTCTGCTCTCCCCCGAAGATCAAAAGATAATTTCCAATCTGAGCCAGATCCCCGAGGCGCTGGAACTTTCCACTGATCACCAT
>SKNI01000487.1 GCA_007120615.1 Myxococcales bacterium
AAAAGCCCCGCCTGCGACTCAAATAAGAGACGAGGCGGGGCTTTCTGTGTGGATGCCATCTGTGTAACCAGACGGGTGTGAAATCAGGGAGCTTCTTCGCCCTGGTCGCCTTCTGCTTCTGCTGCTTCTTCTTCAGCAGCAGCGGCGGCTTCGGCTTCGGCCTGGGCTGCAGCGGCTTCCTGCTGTCGTCGTTCGGCAGCAGCGGCGCGCTCTTCGAGCAAGCCCGTCAGATCTCGGCGGAGTTCATGACGCTGTTCAGTGGCGTCTAAGCGCTGTCGATACATCATGGTGGAGTTGATCTCCACGGCTTTTCGAAAATGTTCGATGGCCAACTCATCTTTGCCCTGCAACTCGGCAGCCACGCCCATATTATAGTGGATTCCGTCGGTATCCCCGTGGGTCTCCAGAGCCTGTGCGAAGGAGTCGTAGGCACCGGCCCAGTCTTCTTCACCCATCAACTCGATTCCCTCTTCGGTGCCGTCATCGGTGACCAGCGCGGAGCTATATGCGACTTCCCGGGCTCCGTAGGGGTAAGCAAAGGCTTTGGCGTTGACCTCTGCGGCGGACTGAAAGAGTTCGTCTTCGGCCATCGGAGCAAAGGAGGGAACGAAGTTTCGGTCCTGCTCCCAGTTATTGTTCAGCCAGAAGTTCCACTCCGGCGACATCGCCGGTGCGGTGCTCATACGCTGGTGGGGAAGGGCGGTGAGGCGGACGCGGCGGGTTTCGATATTTTCGTTTCCGTCGCGGGTCCACAGCGAATAGACCACGTCGGCGGTCACCTGGCGACGGGTTCCGGCGGAGCCACCGTCGACTCGGCTGTCGAACCAGTTGACCACGTGGACGCCGAGGACCAGGGGTTCATTGATGGAGTCCGGGACGTTCAGCGGCGGCTCGGAGACAAATTGCTGGGACTCGCTGACGCTGGGAGCCCGGGGGGGGTTGAACGCGATCTCTAATTCGTCCTGGTCGAGGACCTGCACGGTGAAGGTGTGGCGTTCCTGGCCGGCGGAGTTGACCGCTTCGATGGTGACCGAAACTTCGCCTTCCGATTGGGGGACCCAGCTGATCTCACCGGTGTCGGTGTCGATGCCAAAACCGGTCGGGCCGGAGATGAGGTTCCACTGAAAAGGAGGGGCTCCGTAGGCTTCGGCGAAATTATCGCGGTCATATTGGTAGTGTTGTCCCACCAGGGCTACACGGCTGGCGGTCGCCAGGACGGTAGGCTCGGTCTGGGGGCCGATGGCGAAGTGATATCCTTCGCCGGTGCGGTCGACCAGTCGATACTGGCTCCCGGTAAAGGCGGTCTGGATAGCAGGGAGTAAGAGCTCTGCCGGGTCGTCGCCTTCCGGGGCCCGCTCCTGAACCCAATCGGGGACATCGATCTGGACCAGGGCGATCTCTGTGCCCTGGGGGGCGTCGAAGATCGGTTGTTGGTGACGGGAATCTCGGACCTGGGCGACACACCCCATACTCATCAGGAGAATTCCCCCGACCAGAGACGATACCACAAGGCGTACCACGGATCTGTTTTGCTTTTGCATCAACTACTCCTAATTCATGAATATCATTTATTTTCTTGCCTTGCGGTGACCCTACGGGGTGTGGGTCCGCGGTGTCAATGACGTTGGGTCTACAGCAGGGCTTTGAACCCGGCCTCATCGAGTATTTCTATCCCCTGGTCCCGGGCCCGATCGAGCTTGCTTCCCGGATTTTTGCCGACCACGACAAAATCGGTCTTTTGGCTCACCGATGAGGTAACTCGTCCGCCGCGGCGTTCGACTTCACCGGCAGCCTGCTCACGGGTGAGATCGGAGAGAGCTCCGGTAAAGGCGAAGGTCTTGTCTTTGAGGAGGTCGGTCTCCGTAGCGGATGGTTGAGGTTGCACGTCGACACCTGCGTCGCGAAGCTCCTTGATGATGCGTCGGTTTTTCTGGTCGCTAAAAAACGTGGCGATGCTCTCGGCGGTGGTGGGTCCGATCTCGTCAATCTTTTCGAGCTCCTCCACTTCGGCCTCCATCAGAGAGGAGAGGTCTCCGAATGCATCCGCCAGCACGCTGGCTACTCGTTGGCCTACATGGAGGATACCCAGGGCATAGAGAAATCGATCGAGTTGCGGGGCCTTTGTATTCTGGATCTGGTCGACGAGATTCTGGGCTGATTTATCGGCGAATCGTTCCAGCGGAGTCAGAGCATCTGCGGTTAAGTCATAGAGATCTGCGATCGTCTCGACCAGGTCGTGCTCTACGAGTGCGTTCACCGTTTTTTCACCGAGGCCGTCGATATCGAGGGCGGTCCGGCTGCCATAATGGTGGATATGGGCTTTTAATTGCGCCGGGCAGGAGAGTCCCGCCGGGCAGATATGATAGGCTCCAACGGAGATAATTTCGGAGTCACAGAGGGGGCATCTCTCGGGCATGGTGAAGGCGGATTTTGTCGAACCCTCGGGGCGCTCGACGCGCTCGATAATTTGGGGAATCACGTCTCCGGCGCGGGCCACGCGAACCCGGTCGCCGGGGCGCACGTCCAGCTCTCGGACCTCCCGCTCGTTGTGGAGGCTGGCACGGCTGATGGTGACGCCTCCGACGTCTACGGGTTCCAGCAGGGCGACGGGGGTCAATTTGCCGGTCCGACCTACCTGGACGACGATGTCCTGCAGGAGGGTCACTTCCTTTCGGGCGGGGAATTTCCAGGCTATCGCCCATCGAGGACTGCGTTGTCGAGTCCCAAGGCGTTCTCGCTGCTCGAAGTCATCGAGTTTGATGACCATACCGTCAATCTCGTAGTTGAAGGATTCTCTGTCCTTTAGAAGGCGCCTGTATTTGGCTTCAATATCGCCGGGGGTGCGGCAGATTTCCTCGAAGAAATTGGTCTTTAATCCCCACCGTGAGAAGGCCTTTAGAGTCTCCTGGTGGCTGTGGAGGTCGGGGCCGCCTTCGATGGCTAAGAGATCGTAGAAGAAGATATCCAAGGGTCTGTGCTCGACGACGGCCGGGTCGAGTTGGCGCATCGTGCCGGCGGCTGCGTTGCGAGGGTTTGCAAAAGCGTCATCACCCCGCTCGGTGCGGGTCTTATTCATCTTCAAAAAGGCATCACGGGGCATAAAAACTTCACCCCGTACGGCCAGGATCTCCGGGCGTTCTTCGTCCTCACGCAAGCGCAACGGCAGGCTTCGAATGGTTCGAAGGTTGCGCGAGATATCCTCACCCACCAGTCCGTCTCCCCGGGTGGAGCCCCGAGCAAATAGGCCATCCTGGTAGACCACCTCCACTGAGAAGCCGTCGAATTTGGGCTCCACCACGTAGGTTACTTCGGCGCCCTCTGGAAGTCTGCGACGCACGAAGTCATCGAAGTCGGAGATCTCTGAGGGTTCCATCGCCGCGTTGAGGCTGAGCATTGGCGACAGATGCTTTACCGCGGGCAATTCCTTCGCCGGCGGCGCCCCCACCCGCTGGGTGGGGGAGTGGGGGCTGCGAAACTGGGGAAATTCCTCCTCCAGATCTTGTAGGCGTTGAAAGAGCGTATCGTAGACCCTGTCCGAGATCTCGGGATGGTTTTCCACGTAATAGAGATGATCGTGGTAGTCGATCTCCTCCCGCAGCGCTTCGATCTCCTGCCGGGCGCGCTTCTCGCTTAACTCCCCTGCTGGCTCAACGTTCTCAGTAGAACTCTTCATATCACCCAATGGTGCCCCCTGGTCTCCCGTCATCAAATCCCACTAAGAATGTAGTTCGAGACGACCAATCGCCAAACAGGCCCAGCCCCCCAAAAATCCCACCCCCAAAAACCGCCCGAGGGACCCGCAATCCCCACCCCCAAAAAACCGCCCGAGGGACCGACATGGGCCAGGTTTTTTGGGGGATTGGGGAATGTTTGGGGGCGATAGTTTTTCACGCCTGACCCACCGGTTTTCGAAGAATCACGCACAATACAAGGCTCGTCCATCGATAATAGCTCTTGCGAGGTACAGACAGGACTGACGATGACTCTTTTCATGGAGCGGAAACGATGGCGACCAAACCACGACGACATATCCCGGGACAGGTATCTCTTGTGACGCGGCGCACCATTATGCGCCTCTTTATGCTGAAGCCCGACGAGTTTATGAACGCTGTGATGTCTTATGAAGTAGCCCGGGCCTCCGATCGCCACGGGCAGTCGGTGCATGCGGCGATGACCATGCCCAACCACCCCCACTTTGTGATCACCGACACCACCGGTGAGCGGAGCGGGTTTATGCAAGATGCCATGAGCGGGATCGCCCGGGTCCGAAACCGGGACCTCGAACGTAGCGGCTATTTCTGGGACGCCCAGCCCTACGGAGATACGGTCCTGCTGGATCAAAACGCCATCGAGCGAAAACTGCTCTATACCTGGCTAAACCCGGTGAAAGCCGGACTCGTACCCCGGGCCAAAGATTGGCCGGGCTTTAAAGTATTGCCCAAAGATTGGGGAAAAACGATCACCGTACAGTGCCCTGATCGCTTCTACGGACGGGACTCCCCGGACACGGTCCAATACACCCCCCAGCCGCCTCCCGGCTATGACCATATGAGTTTGGAGGAGGTCAAAGAACACTTTGAGGAGCTTCTGCGCAAAGAAGAAGACAAGATCATCGAAGCCAGAAAAGTCGCCAATAAGCCATTTTTTGGTCTCGAGTATATCCAGGCCATCGAGCACTACGGAGCGCCGAAGTCCAGCTCCGACAGCGGCCGATTGAACCCGAAGTTCGCCACCACCGACGGTAAAGTAATGGCCAACGCGATCGAGCGCTATAAGAGCTTTTTAGAGGCCTACGAAGCCACCCGCCAACGCTGGAAGAAGGGCAAAAGAAAGTGTGTCTTTCCCTGCGGCACCCTGTGGTTGAGAAAAAATGCCAACGTCAAATGTGCCCCCGTCGGCACCGATGAGCCAGGTCTTGTACGCTGCTCCTGACACCTAGACCACCAGTAGACTGTACGCCATCGTCAGAATTTCTCCGTCCGAAGCCCCTCCCTGCGCTT